>CAYTYG010000006.1:0-23948 GCA_964441515.1 uncultured Treponema sp. | reverse complement strand
CCGGGTCTCCGCTCCGCCGTTGAAGGAGTAGCGGGCGGCGGACCCCCCGGACCCGGCCACGCGCCGGGAGTACGGGAGCGCCGCCAGGAGGGCGTAGGCCGTCTCCTGGGTGCTGTACCAGTACGCGGAGTTCATGCGCCGGGCGATTTCCCGGTAGAGGCCCGCGCCTCGGACGTCGTCCCCCAGGGCGTTCAGGGCGTCCAGGACTATGGCCGCGTCCCGGAAATCGGATCCGTAGCTGTAGTAGTAGTAATCATCCTCGAGATAGCGCGCGGTCTCGATGCGGGGGTCCAGCCCCTTCACCAAGTCCGTCGCGGTCTGCCTATGCCCCGCGAGGGAGTACGCCGCCGCCAGCTGCCAGAGGGCCTGGGTGGGAAGGGCCTGGGAGTCCCGGAGGCGGTTCATGGCCGCGATATTGGGTCTGCCCGCCCGGGCCAGGATGTAAAGCCGGTAGGCCTGGGTCGCCTTGGACCATTTGAACTGGGATCCCCACTGGACCGCCCGGGCGTTCAGGTGCCGGAGCAGGGGATCCATCACCCCCTCGGGCAGCTCGTAGCCCGCGTTCTTCGCGGACAAAAGGAAGTGCGCGCCGTAGACGGAGACCCAGTCGTCGTCCTTCCCCGACCCGGGCCAGAGCGAGAGCCCCCCCGAGGCCGTCTGGAAGTCCGACAGCTTGGCAAGGGCGGACCGCACGTTGGCGCGGGTGTCCTCCATTTCCCACTCCGTGAGGGTGGCCGCCTCGGGCAGGAAGATCTGGGGGAAGGCCTTGGATATGGTCTGCTCCGCGCAGCCGTGGGGATAGCCGATCAGGTACCGCACCCACCTGGAGAGCTGGATGGGCTCCAGGGGCGAGACCTCCAGGTAGAGCTTGTTGGTGCCGGGAAGCCCCGGGTACTCCAGGGCCAGCTCGGCGCGCCCGCCGGGCGCCGCCTGGGCCTCCCAATCCGCGGCCACGGAGCCCCCCGCCGGCCGTATGGGCAGGTCCACCGCGTGCTCGCTCCGCTTGCCGCCGCCCTCCGCGGCCGCCGTGATGCGGACCGCGCCGGGCACGGTTCCCGCCCGGACGCGGAACTCCACGGACTTCTCGCCGTCCTTCTCGAAGACGAGGGTGCGGACAGCCTCCCCGTCCACGTCCGCCCGGCCTTCCGCCGCGAGCCGCACCGTGACGGAGGCGTTCGGGCCCAGGCTGGAGAAGACGGTCACGGGCACGGACACCCACTCCTCCAGGGACAGGACCCGGGGAAGCGTGGCCTGGACCATGAGGGGCGACTTGACCGGAACGGAGCGCTCGACCGCGCCGTACGCTCCGTCCGAGCGCCCGGCAACGGCCATGATCCGCACGGCCCCGACGTAGGGGCCCAGGTCGGTTGTGAAGGCCCTGGACTCGCCGGGTTTTAGGGTGACGGGTCCGAAGAACCGGACGACCGGCGGGAAGCGGGAGGGCTTGCGCCCGCCCGCGGCCGCGCCCTCGTCGCCGCCGCCTATGGCCAGCAGGGTTTCCAGCTTGCCGGAATAGGCGCCGGTCACGAAGTCGAAGAAGTCCCAGGCCCGCAGGGCGGAGGCTTCTTTCTTATAGAACTCGTCCCTCGGGTCGGGGGTCTTGTACCGGGTGATCCCCAGGAGCCCCTCGTCCACGACGGCCACGGTGACCGTCATGGGCTTGCCGGAGGCCTCCCGCACCTTGAAGGACACGGGCCGGTTCGGCTCGAAGCTCTCGGGGGCCTCCACCACGGGGGAAAGGCGCGTCCCCGGGTCGTCCACCAGGACCGGAAGGATGCCGTACAGCCGTATGGGCAGGTCGTTGCCCCGCCCGGCATGGGGCTGCAGGAAGTCCACGTGGACGTAGACGTTGGGCGACATCTCCGCCGTGGCTAGGAAGTCCACGCTCGTGGTGCCCTCGGCGCAGTCCTGCCATTTCTGGGTGAGAACCCGCCCGGAGCGCTCCACCGTCACCAGGGCGCGGCCCCGGGAGTTGGACGGGAAGGAGACGCGGACCTTCTGCCCCGCCTCGTACCGCTCCTGGGAGGCTGTGAGGGTAAGGGCGGAGGGGGCGGCCTTTTCGCCCGGGCGCCCGTACCAGTCGTACTTGCTGACCCAGAAAACCCGGCTGGCCGCGTGGTCCGAGACCGGATCCCGGACCCGGATGAGGTAGATGCCCCACCCGTCGTCCTGCTTGACCCGGAAGGTCCAGGACCCCTTGCCGTTGCGTATGGACGCCAGGCCTTTCAGGACCGGGCGCTCGAAGATGCTGCGGGCGTACTGGGGAAGCGTTTCCAGGCCCCCCTCCCACCACCAGTTCTCGCGTATCCGGTAGATCCCGACCTCCAGGTCCTGGGATGCCGCGGGCCTTCCGTCCTTGTCCAGCAGGGCCAGCTGTATGGTCTGGTCCTTGTCGGCCTTTACGGTCCCCCAACGGGTCTCCATGCGGAAGCCCGCGTAGCGTTCGTAGGGATGGTAGGGTATAGAGAACTGCTCGCTGGAGAAGAAGCCGTTCGGCTCGAAGACCCGGACGGCGAACTGCGCGGTCGCCATGCCCGGGGCGTTTCCGGCGGCGCTGAACCGGGACAGGAAGGAAGCGTCGCCCGATTCGTCCAGGCGCCCGTCGAAGACGGTCTGCCGCTCCGCCGCCAGGCGCCGGGTGGAATCCTCGAAAACGTAGTCGCCGAACCCGGGGAAGGTCGTATGCGCCGGGCTGAAGGCCACGGAGACGTCGGCCTTCAGCTGGGGGGCGGGGGCTCCGTGGAGCCACTCGGAGTGGAGCCGGAACCGGCTGTCCGCGGAGCTCAGGTAGGCGCCGCCCCCGAAATCGAAGTCTATCTTGAGACGGTTGGGGACGATGGTCTCCACCTTCACGTTCCGGGCGAAGACCCGGTCCCCCACGTAGGCCCGGGCCAGGTAGGTGCCCGTGGGCGCGTCCTCGGCGGTGCGGAAGGTGAACTTGTAAAAACCGTCCACGGACTCGTTCATCGTGGCGGTCTGGACCACCTTGCCCATGGGGCTCTCGAGCTCCAGGCGTACGGGGTGCCCCGAGGGCAGGGACTTCCGGCGGTCGAGGAGCAGGAAGGTCAGGTGCAGGTCGTCGCCGGGGCGCCACACGCCGCGCTCCCCGTAGAGGAAGCCCTTGACTCCGGTCTCCGCGGCTACGCCGCCGGTGTCGAAGTGGCTCGTGGAAAGGGCCGATCCGGGGTCCAGCTTCAGGTAGGCGCCCTGCCCCCCCCGGAACGCCACGGCCGCGAAGGCGGAGGCGGAGTCCGGGAAGACCGCGAAGCCGTCCCGGTCGGTCTTGCCCTCGGACACGGGGCGCCTCTGGAAGTTGTAGAGCGTGACCGGCAGGTCCGGGATCGGCTTCGAGGTCCGGAGGTCCGTGGCGAAAAGCCTCAAGACGCCGTCCGCGTCCCGCTTGGCCCCCAGGGCCAGATCGGAGACCAGGACGTTCCTATACGTGGAGTTCCGCTCGTAGAACACCGGGTGGCAGGGGTCCTCCCGGTAGCGGTACCGGCTGTCCCAGTCCCCCTCCCAACGACGGTCCAGGGTTTCCAGGGTCGGGAACACCAGGTCCTTGAAATCGTGCTCCGTCTTGCAGACGTAGCGGACCTGGTCCCGGAGGAAGGTCAGCCGGACGCGGAACATCCCGTCCTTGTGCTTCGAAAGTAGGGGCGAGAGATCCAGGCCCGCCGCGATCCAGCGGTTGCGGCGTCCGTCGTCCCAGGGCAGGTCGAAGGCCTTGCGCCAGACGATCTCGCCGGTCCGGTAGAGCTCGTTCGCCCCGTCCAGCTTGTTCACCTGGAGGAACTGGAGCATGTTGTCCCCGTAGATCCGGGTCACCTCCACGACGACCCCCGCCAGGTTGCAGGTCTCGATGGGAAGGGTCAGCCCCTCGCTCGTGGGCAGCACCACCCCGGAGGTCGCGAAGCGCACGGCCGGCTTGTCCCAGGAAACGGGCACCGCGGCCTGGACGGGCACCGCCAGAATCCTGCCCCCGGAGTCCCGGAGACCCTCCCCCACGCGCACCCGGGCCTCCTCGGGCCAGGGGACGGAGGCGTAGACCCGGACGATCCCGCCGGCGGGGGCGAACCTCAGGTTCTCCACCCCCTCCACCTCGATGCGGCCCCGGAAGTCCTGGTCCGCGTCCACGGGGGAGCTCAGGGAGACTTCCAGGCAGCTCTCGCCCTCCCGGACCGCGCGTATCCCGGTAACCTCGAAGGATTCTTTCGACGGAACCCGCACAGAACGGCCTCCCCTCTGGGGGGCCCCCACGGGGCGGCCGTCCCAGGAGACGTCCAGATCCGAGTCCCGGTCCAGGGCGGAGAACCCGCGGACAACGAAGTCGTGGACCGCGCCCTCGTGGGTCCAGGCCACTCCCAGGCGCAGGCCTCCCATGCGCGCGGACAGGATACGCTCCACACGGTCCGCGCTCTCGGCGTCCGAGAGGATCATCCGGCCCGGTAGCTCCAGGGTCCCGTCCCGGACGGCCCTCAAGGTTCCCAGCTCCACCGATACGGCGGGCTCGGGGGTCCGGACCCGGAAGGCGAAGGGTTCGGCGAGGGCCGCGTCCACGGCGGAGAGGTCCACCGTCACCAGGTAGGACCGGCCCGGGGCCAGGGGCTCGTCGGGCCGGAACGCAAGGGTGGAGCCGTCCTTCCAGACCGCGCTTCCGGCCGCGTTCGGCTCCAGGCGGAAGGGGTTCCGCAGGGCCGCCTGGCCTTCCGAGGCGCCGTAATCCCGGGCGAAGACCACGAGGATCTCCCCGCTCCGGGATATCGTTCCGGACGAATGGGCCGCCACGACCCGGGGATCCGCCGGAACCGACGCGGCGGGGGACGGCCGGGCGCAGGAAGACAGGACCGCGGCCGCGGCCAGGGCAAGGACGAAAACGGCGGATGCGCACGCGAAGGCCGGGCGCGGGGACGATCTGGAAGCTCTCTTCGGGGTCATGGCGTTCTCCAACGGGTGGAATGGATAGTCCCGCGCCTTCGGAACGGCCGGAGGCGCGCTGAATCGGAGTATAGCGCAGAAAGGGGTTTTTTACCCCCGGCGGCCGCCTAGCGCCCGCCGGAGCCCAGGAGGTCCAGGAAGGCCGCGTACACGGCGTCCGCGGCGGGGGTCGCGTCCACGACGGCAAGCTTTCCCTTCTTCCGGTAGTACTCGATGAGAGGGGCCGTCTGCGCGCGGTAGGCCTCCAGCCGCTTCCGGATGGAGTCCACCCGATCGTCCGGACGTATCTCCAGAGCCCCGCCGCACTCGTCGCAGATCCCATCCTTCCTGGGGGGCAGGAACTTCACGTGGAAGCTCTTTCCGCAGGAGCCGCAGGTGCGCCGCCCCGAGAGCCGCTCGATGATCTCCGGGTCTCCCAGGGAGAACTCGACGACCTTCTCCGGGGGGGCGAAGGACTCCAGGGCGTCCGCCTGGGGGACGGTCCGGGGAAATCCGTCCAGGAGCCAAGATGTTCCGGCGTCCGGCCGCGCCAGGCGCTCCCGGACCAGCTCGATGGTCAGCTCGTCCGGAACCAGAGCTCCGCTTTCTATGACGGCCTTCACCTTCCTGCCCAGGGGCGTCTGGTTCTTTATCGCCACGCGGAAGATCTCTCCCGTGGAGATGTGGGGCGCCGCCAAATCCTTCTCCGCCTTTTCTGCCACCGTTCCCTTGCCGGCCCCCGGGGGGCCCAGAAATACTAGTTTCATGGTCCCCTAGGATATCCCGTATCCGGGAGCGAGTAAACCGCTCCGGGCCTCCACGGGGACAGGGAGGTTGACACCTCCGCCCGGCCCGTATATCGTCCCCGGGTCCGGGGAGCCTTCCGTTTAAAGGGGAAAACTACGCGCGAGATCCTTGTCGTCGTCCTGGGCGGGGGACTCGGTTCCGCCTGCCGCTACCTCGTCTGTCGGATCGCGGAGCGGGCCGCGGGACTATCCTTCCCCTGGGGAACCCTGGCCGTCAACCTTTCCGGGTGCTTCCTCGTCGGCCTCCTGGCGGGGCTGGCGGACCGCGCCCTGGTCGGCCGCGCCCTGCGGCTCCTGGCGGTGACCGGGTTCCTGGGCGGATTCACGACCTTCTCCACCTTTTCCCTGGAGTCGGTCCGCATGATCCTGGGAGGAGAGTACGTCCGGGGGATCGTCAACCTAGGAGCAAGCGTCCTGGGCGGGCTGGCCCTTGCAGCCGCGGGGCTTTTCACGGCTTCCCGCCTTTAGCCTCCGTCGAGGCGCTTTCCCCGACGACCGCGGTCAAAATTGTTTTTTATAGATAGATTTTTCTTGTAAAAACCTCAAACCCGGTCTATGATGTCTCCATCGAGCCCTGAACCCGGGCTTCGCATCCCGTTCGTCATCCGGTCTTGCATCCTGCTCGCTTCTTCCTTCGGGGTATCCACTTCTTAGGAGGCGTCATGGACAGGACAGACACCCGCGTGGGAGCCCGTCTGGACGGGATTATCCAGCGATACGCCGGGAAGCCCGGGGGTCTCCTGGGCATCCTGGAGGAAGCCCAGCAGGCGGACGAACACCGGTACCTGAGCGAAGAGTCCCTTCGCTGGATAGCGGAAAAGACCGACACGCCCCTTGCGCGGATCTACTCGGTCGTCACCTTCTACTCCTTCTTCAACCTCACGCCCCAGGGCAGGCACTCCATCGTCGTATGCCGGGGCACCGCCTGCCATACCCGGGGATCCCTGGCACTCCTGGAAGAGGCGGCCAACCGCCTGGGCTTCCCGGACTTCCGGGAGGACGAGGAGCCCTCGTTCACCACCGAGGACCGGCTCTTTACGGTTCGAACCGTGGCCTGCTTCGGGCAGTGCGCCCTGGCCCCCGTGGTGGCCGTGAACGGCGTCATCCATTCCCACATGAACACGGGAAGGCTCGTGGCGCTGATCGAGAGCCTTAGGAAGGGAGGCCGGAAATGACGAGACTCAAGACCCCGGCGGACCTGGAAGCCGCACGGAAGCGCGGGCTGTCCAAGCTCGTGCCCGCCTCCGCCCGCATAACCGTTGGCATGGGCACCTGCGGGCTTGGAAACGGCGCGGACGTCCTCTACCCCGCCCTGGAAAAGGCCGCGGCCAAGGCCGCGGGAAAGAACGGCTTTGCGCCGGTGCTCAAGAAGGTGGGCTGTTTCGGGTTCTGCTCCGGGGAGCCCCTGGTGACCCTGGCGGTTCCGGGGAAGCCCATCCTGCTCTTCACGAAGGTGGAGCCCAAGGACGCCGCCTCCCTGGCGGAGGCGGCCTGCGATCCCAAGGCCCTGGAGAAGATCTCGAAGAGGGCCGCCGGGAAGATAGAGTCCTGGGACTTCCGCACCTCCCTGGTTCGCTTCGGGGAGGGCTTCCCGGAGGTCCGACCCTGGAACCGGATCCCCTTCTTCGAGGGGCAGGAAAAGGTCGTCCTGAGGGACGCGGGCCTCATCGACCCCGAGGACATCGAGGAGTACATCGGCGTCGGGGGCTACGGATCCCTGGTTAAGGCCCTGACCTCCATGAAGCCCTCGGACGTCCTGGCCGAGGTGGAGCGCTCGGGGCTGCGCGGACGGGGAGGCGCCGGCTTCCCGACGGCCCGCAAATGGAAGCTGATGGCGGACCGCCCGGGACCGGAGAAATGGATCGTCTGCAACGCCGACGAGGGCGACCCGGGCGCCTACATGAACCGCAACGAGATAGAGAGCGACCCCCACATGCTCATAGAGGGCATGCTCCTGGGGGCCTACGCCATGGGGGCCTCCCGGGGCTTCATCTACGTCCGGGCGGAGTATCCCCTGGCGGTGGAGCGCCTGCGCAAGGCGTTCCAGGACGCCGGCGCCGCGGGCCTCCTGGGGCAGAAAATCCTGAACACGGACTTTTCCTTCGACCTGGAGATCGTCCAGGGCGCGGGGGCCTTCGTCTGCGGCGAGGAGACGGCCCTGACCGCCAGCGCGGAGGGCAAGGCGGGCCGGCCCGTCCCCCGCCCGCCCTTCCCGGCGGAAAAGGGGTTCCGGGACTTTCCCACGAACATCAACAACGTGGAGACCTGGTGCAACATCCCCGCCATCGTCGCGAAGGGCGGGGCGTGGTTCGCGGGGATCGGCATCCCCAAGAGCACGGGCACCAAGGTCTTCTCCCTGGTCGGGAAGGTTACCAACACGGGGCTGGTGGAGCTTCCCCTGGGAACCCGGCTGGAGAAGATGGTCTACGGGATGGGCGGCGGCGCCGGGCCCAACAAGCGGATCCGGGCCGTCCAGAGCGGGGGCCCCTCCGGGGGCTGCATACCCGCGGACAAGTTCGACGCCCCCATAGACTACGAGTCCCTGGCGTCCATAGGCGCCATCATGGGCTCCGGCGGCATGGTGGTCATGGACCAGGACAACTGCATGGTGGACGTGGCCCGGTACTTCGTATCCTTCACGGCCTCGGAGTCCTGCGGCAAGTGCGCCCCCTGCCGGGAGGGCCTTTCGCAGATGCTTCGCATCCTCACGGACGTGTCCCGCGGAGAGGCGAAGGAGTCCGACCTGGGCGAGCTGGAGCGCCTGGCGCGGACCGTCAAGGACTCCGCCCTCTGCGGCCTGGGGCAGACCTCGGCCAATCCCGTGCTGACCACCCTCAAGTACTTCCGGGAGGAGTACGAGCGGCACATCCGGGACCAGAGGTGCGACGCGGGAACCTGCCAGCACCTCTTCTCGGCCCTGTGCGAAAACTCCTGCCCCATGCACATGAACATTCCGGGCTACCTGGCCCTGCTCAAGGAGGGGCGGCTGGAGGACGCCTATGAGCTCACCCTCCGGGACAATCCCCTGCCCGGGAGCATAGGCCGCATCTGCCACTTCCATTGCCAAACCCGGTGCCGAAGGGAGACCCTGGACGATTCCGTGCAACAGGGCGAGATCCACCGCTACCTGGCGGACACGATACGCAAGATGGGGCGCGAGCAGGCGGTATGGAAGCGGCTCGTGGACGAGAAGGCCAAGCCCACGGGCAAGCGGGTCGGCGTCGTAGGCGCGGGGCCCGCGGGGCTCACGGCCGCCTTCTACCTGGCTCGACTGGGCCACGAGGTCACGGTCTACGACGAGAAGGAAAAGGCGGGAGGCATCCTGAGGTTCGGCATCCCCGCGTACCGCCTGCCCAAGGACGTCCTGGACCACGAGCTTGGGATCTTCACGAAGCTGGGCGTGAAGTTCGTCTTCCGGACCCGGGTCGGGCGGGACCTCCCCCTGGCGGAGCTGGCCAAGAGCCAGGACGCCGTCCTCCTCTGCGTGGGGGCGGAGGCCGACAAGACGCTGACGATACCGGGTGAGGACCTTCCGGGGGTGCATCCCGGATACGAGTTCCTGGACCTGTTCGCCCGCAAGAAAGCGCCCAAGACGGGGCGCCGGATACTGGTGGCGGGGGGAGGGAACGTGGCCATAGACGCCGCGAGAACCCTGTTCCGCCAGGGTAAGGACGTGACGGTCGCCTACCGGCGGACCCGGGCGGACATGCCCGCCAACAAGGCGGAGCTGGAGGGCGCCGAGGAGGAGGGCGTCCGGTTCCGCTTCATGCTCTCCCCCCAGGAGGTCCTGGCGGACGGTAAGGGGCATGCCCGGGCCGTCCGGTTCGAGATCATGGAAGCGGGCTCCACGGACCGGTCGGGGCGGCCCACACCCGTGGCCACGGGACACTTCGAGGATATACCCTGCGACGACGTGATCGTGGCGGTGGGGGAAAAGGTGGACTCCGGGGACTTCGTCCGGGAGGGGCTGCGGGTGGCCAAGGACGGCCGCATCCAGACGGATCCCTTCACCCTTAGGACGGACCTGCCCAACGTATGGGCCACCGGGGACGCGATAACCGGCCCGGCCACCGCGGCGGAGGCCATGGGAATGGCGAAACGCGTGGCCCGGGAGATAAACAAGGCCTTGACCGGGGAGGACCGCTTCACCTCGCTCTTCCGGGACTTCCACTACAACATGGACGTGCCCCTGGAGACCGAGGGAAGCCGGAGGAACCGGCCCCGGCACCTGCCCCCGGACCAGAGGATCGGGAACTTCATAGAGATCAACCTGGGCTACGACGGAGACCAGGCGATTAGCGAGGCGAGGCGCTGCCTGCGCTGCGACGTCCGTCCGGACGCCCGCAGCCCCTGGCGGTGAGGAGGACGGGTATGGAAGAGAAAACCGTTCAGCTTACGATCGACGGCCGGTCCGTCTCGGTGCCCGCGGGCACCCGGATACTGGACGCCTGCGCCGCCGCGGGGATCCGCGTCCCCACGCTCTGCCACCTGCCCGAGGTGTCCAGCAACGCCTCCTGCGGGGTCTGCGTCGTGGAGGTGGAGGGCGCCAAGAGCCTTATACGCTCCTGCGTGCAGAACGTCGCCCCGGGAATGGTGATAAAGACCAATTCCCCGAGGGTCCAGGAGAGCCGCCGGACCGTCATAGAGCTCCTCCTGGCAAACCACCCGGCGGACTGTCTGGCCTGCGCCCGGAACGGCTCCTGCGAGCTCCAAGCCCTAGCGGAGCTCCTGGGGGTACGAAACAAGCCGTTCCCCAGGACTCGCAAGCCCCCCGCCCCGGACACGAGCGGGTACGCCATCGTGCGGGACAACGACAAGTGCATCCTCTGCGGGCGCTGCGTGGCCGTGTGCCGGGAGATGCAGACCGTATCGGCCATAGATTTCGCGGGGCGGGGCATCCGTACCCGCGTCACGTCCTTCCTGGACCGCTCCCTTGCGAACTCCCCCTGTACGGCCTGCGGACAGTGCACGGTCGTCTGCCCCACGGGAGCCCTTACGGAACGGGACGAGACGGACGAGATTTTCGCGGCCCTGGCGGATCCGGACCGCGTCGTGGTGGTCCAGACGGCCCCGGCCATCCGGGCCTCCCTGGGGGAAGCCCTGGGGATGCCCCCGGGAAGCCTCGTGACCGGAAAGATGGCCGCGGCCCTGAGGCGCCTGGGCTTCGACCGGGTCTTCGACACCCAGTTCACGGCGGACCTCACGATCATGGAGGAGGGCAGCGAGCTGATCGAGCGGCTGACGAAGGGCGGGAAGCTTCCCATGCTGACCTCCTGCTCCCCCGGCTGGATCAGCTTCATCGAGACCTTCTACCCAAGCCTCCTGTCCCACGTCTCCACCTGCAAGAGCCCCCAGCAGATGTTCGGCGCCGTGGCCAAGACCTACTGGGCCGAGAAGGCCGGTGTGGACCCGTCCAGGCTCACGGTGGTTTCCATCATGCCCTGCACGGCCAAGAAGTTCGAGGCCCGGAGGCCCGAGATGCGGGACGCCTGGAAGTGGTGGAAGGAAAAGGGCAAAAACCATCCCGCCTTCTTCGACGTGGACTACGCCCTTACGACGCGGGAGCTGGCACGGATGATCCGCCGGGCGGGCATCGAGTTCGAGCGCCTGCCGGAGGAGGACTTCGACAATCCCCTGGGCCAGTCCACCGGCGCGGCCACCATCTTCGGGACAACCGGGGGCGTCATGGAGGCGGCGGTGCGCACGGCCTACGAGCTGGTGACGAAAAAGCCCTTCCCGGTGATGGAGCTTGCGGCCACCCGGGGCATGGAGGGCGTAAAGAGCGCGGAGCTGGACCTGGACGGTACGAAGATCAAGGTGGCGGTGGCGCACACCCTGAAGAACGCCCGGGCGGTGCTCCAGGAGATCGCGGCGGGAAAGAGCCCCTACGCCTTCGTGGAGATCATGACCTGCCCGGGCGGCTGCATAGGCGGCGGGGGCCAGCCCGTGGCGGTGAACAACGCCAAGCGCGGCGCCCGCCAGGAAGCCGTTTACGACGAGGACCGCCGTCTGCCCATCCACAAAAGCCACGAGAACCCGTCGATATCCTCGCTTTACAAGGAATTCCTGGGCAAGCCCCTGGGGCATCTGAGCCACGAGCTTCTGCACACGGAATACCGGCGAAAGGAGGTTTGACCGGGATCCTCGTCCCGGGGGAAACGATAGTCCGCGCGGCCGGCCTTTTCCGTCGGTCCGCGCGGGAACCCCGCGCCCGGTATCGGGTTTACGTTCTTTTTTTATTGATACGTTTTTTTCGATATGATAGTATGATTCATCAGCAACCTGCGGTCAGGAAACGGCCCGGGCGGAGTCTATCCGCCCGGCCGGCATCTGAAGCCAAGGGCCGGATAATCCTCCGTCTTCCCTCTTTCTTCCGGCGTCCTGCCGGGAGCGCTTGGGTTCCGGGTCCGGTCCTCCCCGCGGGCTGCCGCTAGGAGGAATCCATGGAACAGGACCGCTCGGTCGGCGTAATCGCGGTAATCGTCAAGAGAAGAATCGAAACCGCCAATCCCGTCAACGCGACCCTGACCGACTTCGGGGACATGATCATCGGGCGGATGGGACTCCCCTACCCGGACCGGGATCTCAACATCATCACCCTGATCGTCGACGCCACGACGGACCGCATCGGCTCCCTGACCGGGAAGCTGGGGATGATCCCCGGCGTCACGGTCAAATCCACCCTGGCAAAACTGTAGGAAGAGGAGATACCCATGAACGACGCGGCGGCGTGCGGAGCCCTCGATACCGCGGCCTGGCAAAAGCGCCTGATACGGCGGGACGAGATCGACCGGTACCTCGAAAACGGACAGGATTTCATCGACGACGAGGCGATGGAGGCGGAACTCGCCCGAAACCGGGACGCCTCTCCCGGGCGGATACGGGAGATAATCCAAAAGGCCTTCGACATCAAGCTGATGGACTCGTCGGACGCGGCAGCTCTCTTGAACGTCACGGACCCGGCTCTCAAGGAAGAAGTGTTCGCCGCGGCCCGGCGCATCAAGACCAAGGTCTACGACAACCGCGTGGTGACCTTCGCGCCCCTGTACTGCGGCAGCAAGTGCGTGAACCGCTGCAAATACTGCGGCTTCCGCTGCGACAACAAGTCCATCGAGCGCCGGGTGCTCACCATGGACGAGATAAAGGCGGAGACCCGCGTGCTGGCGGGGAAAATCGGGCACAAGCGGCTGGTGGTGGTGTACGGGGAACACCCCGAGACCGACGCCGACTACATAGCCGAGAGCATGCGGACCATCTATTCCGTAAAGGAAAAGGTCCGGGGCGGCGTCGGGGAAATTCGCCGTGTAAACATCAACGCGGCTCCCCTGCCCATCGAGGGGCTCGTGAAGCTCCGGGAAGCGGGGATCGGCACCTACCAGGTATTCCAGGAGACCTACCACAAGGCCACCTACCGTTTCGTGCACCCCGAGGGGACGCTCAAGGGCAACTACCGCTGGAGACTCTACGCCCTGCACCGCGCCATGGATGCGGGAATCGACGACGTGGCCGTAGGCGTGCTCTTCGGGCTTTACGACTGGAAATTCGAGATCCTGGGCCTCGTGGCGCACGCGCGAGACCTGGAGAAGCGCTACGGAATCGGCCCCCACACCGTATCGGTCCCGCGCCTGGAGCCCGCCGCGGACACGGATTTCTCCTGGGTGAGGCATTGGGTCTCCGACGAGGACTTCCGCTACCTAATAGCCGTCATCCGGCTGGCCGTCCCCTACGCCGGGCTCATCGTAACCAACCGGGAAAGCCCCGGGATGATACGCTCGGTGATCGAGATGTGCACCCAGCGGGACGCGGACACCCGCGTGGGAATAGGGGCCTACACGGACGCGTTCCCGGAGGGCGCGGCGACCGAGGCGGCCGGGAAGGACGCCCAGCGCGAGGAGCGCCAGCAGTTTATCCTGGGGGATACGCGCAGCCTGGACGCTATAATCCGGGAGCTGGCCGAAATGGGCCACATCGTCTCCTTCTGCACCGCCGGGTACCGCTGCGGACGCACCGGGAAAAAAATCATGACCCTTCTCGAGTCCGGGCAGGAAGGCTGTTTCTGCAAGCTGAACGCGGTCCTGACCTTCCAGGAGTGGCTCGAGGACTTCGGCTCGGACGGGACCCGGGAGATCGGGAACCGCATCATCGAGCGGGAAATGGAGGAGATACGCCGCCGCGTGCCCTCCGATTACCCGGAGCCCCTCTACCGGAGTTTCGTCGGCGCGCGGGAGCGGATACTCCGGGGCGAGCGGGACCTGTATTTCTAGGGCGGCCGAGCATGGAGACGACCTTTAGATCCGAGCGGGATCAGCTCGGAACCTTGGAAATATCCGCCGAGGATCCCCGAGGCATACACACCCACAGGGCCCTCGCCAACTTCGCGCTCTCAGGCCGGCCTACGCACCGGCGGCTCATACGGGCGTACGCCCTGGTGAAACAGGCCGCGTGCCGGGCGAACCTCGAACTGGGCTATCTGGACGAAGGCCGCGCCCGGGCCATAGACCGGGTCTGCGGAGAAATCGCGGCGGGAATGCACGAGGGACTCTTCACCGTGGACGCCCTCCAGGGCGGGGCCGGGACTTCCACGAACATGAACCTGAACGAAGTCATAGCCAATCTAGCGGCCCGGGACTGCGGGAAGGAGGTTCTGCCCCTGGAACATGTGAACCTCCACCAGTCCACGAACGACACCTATCCCACGGCGCTGAAGGTATGCCTCATAGGCATGGTGCGGGAAGCCGCGGAGGCCGCGGCGGCCCTCCAGGGGGAACTTCAGAAAAAGGAAGCCGAGTTCGGCGGCGTCGTGACCCTTGGCCGCACCGAGCTCCAGAGCGCCGTTCCCATGACCCTGGGCGCGCAGTTTTCCGCCTTCGCGGAGGCCGCGGGCCGGGACCGCTGGAGGACCTTCAAATGCGAGGAACGGCTGCGCGTCGTGAACCTCGGGGGAACCGCCGTGGGCACGGGGCTGGCGGCCCCAAGGCGTTATATCTTCCGCGTCACGGACATACTCCGGGAACTGTCCGGCTGCCCCCTGGCCCGGGCCGAAAACCTCGTGGACCAGACGGCCAACATAGACAACCTTGTCGAGGTCGCGGGCATAGTCGGGGCGGGAGCCGCGAACCTGATAAAAACGGCCCGGGACCTCCGCTTCCTGGACCAGGCCGGAGAGATCGAGCTCCCCGCGGCGCAGGCGGGGTCCTCCATCATGCCCGGCAAGGTGAATCCGGTCATCTGCGAGGCGGTAATCCAGGCGGGCATGCGGATACGGGCGGACGCCCTCCTCGTGGCCGAGGCGGCCGGACAGGGGAGCCTTCAGATCAACGAGTACCTGCCCCTGGTTGCGGACGCCCTGACGGAGAGCCTGGATCTCTACGCGAACGCCGCCCGCGCCCTCGCGCGGCACGTTTCCGGGGTCCGGGCGAACGAGGCGGCGTGCCGGGACCACGCGTACCAAAGCCCCATGCTCGTCACGGCCCTTCTGCCCGTAACGGGCTACGAGGGAGCTCGGGCGCTTCTGGAGGAATACCGAAGCCTGGCGGCGCGGCAAGGCGAAGCCGGAGCCCCCCCGAGCCTCGGGGATTTTCTCCGTCAACGGCTGGGGGAAAAAGCCGAGCGGGCCCTCTCCCCGGCGGCCCTGTCCGCGCTGGGATACCCGGAAAACGAATCCGAAGCCAAGGAAGTCCCGTCATGATGAAAACGCCCAGCTCCCTGCGCACCCAAATAGGCCTATTCGGGCGGGTAAACACGGGAAAATCGAGCTTCGTGAACCTCGTCACGGGGCAGGCGACATCCATCGTGTCCCCCGCCGCGGGTACCACTACGGACGTGGTGCGGAAAAGCATGGAGCTTCTGCCCTTGGGCCCCGTCACCTTTCTGGACACCGCGGGCCTGGACGACGCGTCGGAGATCGGTCCGCTTCGGGTTGAAAAAACTCGATCGGCCCTGGCCGCTTCGGATATAGCGGTTCTCCTCTTGGAGCCGAACGTCTGGACGGACCATGAAACCCGGGTGGTACGGGAGTGCGAAAAACAGAAAACGCCCCTCGTGTTGACGGTGAACAAGATCGACGCGGCGGCCCCTTCCCAAGCCTGGCTGGCCGAGATCAAGGAAAGATCCCCCCTGCTGCTCCAATGCTCCTGCGCGCGCGCCGCGGAGGACCCCGCCCTGCGGGAAGCGTGCGTCGCCGAGTTCAAGCGGCTGCTTCTTGCCGCGTGCCCCGAGGACCGCCTGGAGCCCAAAACCATACTGGGGGATCTTCTGCCCTCGGGCCGGGGGCTCCCGCTGGTGGTCCTCATAGTCCCCATAGACCTGCAGGCGCCCAAGGGCCGCCTCATCCTCCCCCAGGTCCAATCCATACGGGACGCCTTGGACTCCGACGCCTCCGTGGCCGTGGTGAAGGAACGCGAGTTCCTCGTCCTGCTCGACCGGCTTAAAGCCCCTCCGGATCTCGTAGTCTGCGACTCCCAGGTGGCCCTGAAAATGGCGGCGGACACCCCGCCCGGAATTCCCTGCACCACCTTCTCCATACTCTTCTCGCGCTTCAAGGGCGACATCGTGACGATGGCGAGGGGCGCGGCGGCCCTATCCCGGCTTAAACCCGGAGACCGCGTCCTCGTCTCCGAGGCCTGCACCCACCACCCTTTAGAGGACGACATAGGGCGCGTAAAGATCCCCCGCTGGATACGCCAATTCACGGGGGCGGATCTGGCCGTAGACCACTGCGCGGGCAAGGACTACCCCGCCGACGTAGCCGAGTACAACCTCATCGTACACTGCGGCGCCTGTACCTTGACCCGGCGCGAGATGCTCTGGCGCGTGGAGCGGGCCCGGGAGGCGGGCGTTCCGGTCACCAACTACGGCATGGCCATCTCCGTGCTCCAGGGCGTGGCCGAGCGCACCCTCTCCCCCTTCCCCGCCGCGTTGGACGCCTACCGCAGCGCTCTCCGGCTTCCGGGCCTAAGCTCCGTATGACAAGCCACCCTCCCTCCGATCGGGAAAACTCGGATACACCCCCCGCGGGCCGGGTTCCGCAAGCCTCGCACGGACCCGGAAGCGCCCCGGAGGGGGCCTGCTTCGCCTCGGCCCTGGCGCGCGTCCGGGGCAGCCGCCGTCCCGACGCGCGCGATCTGGAAACGCTCCTCGTGTCCGAGGACGCCGCCGAGGACGAGCTTCTCTTCTCCGAAGCGCGGCGGACCCGGGACGAAGAATGCGGGCGGCGCATGGTCCTGCGGGGGCTCGTGGAGTTCTCCAGCTATTGCGGAAATTCCTGCCGCTACTGCGGACTCAACCGCGGCAACCGCAAGGCCGCGCGGTACCGGCTCTCCCCGGAGGAAATCCTGGGATGCGCCGCGCGGATAGCCCAAGCCGGCATTCGCACGATAGTCCTTCAATCCGGGGAGGACGGCATGCCCGCCCCCGAGCTGGCCCGGATCGTCGGGGCTATCAAAAGCCGGCACGACATGGCGGTCACCCTCTCCGTAGGGGAGCGCCCCAGGAAAGATTACGCCCTATGGAGGGACGCCGGGGCGGACCGCTACCTCTTGCGCGTCGAGAGCGTGGACCCGAAACTCTACGCGTCCTGGCACGCGGATCGAATCCTGTCCACCCGGCTCCGATGCCTGGACGAACTTCGGGACCTGGGATATCAGGTCGGCAGCGGGATGATGATCGGCACGCCCGGCCAGACGGCCGCGCATATAGCCCGAGACATCCGTTTCCTGGCGGAGCGCGACTTCGACATGATAGGCATAGGCGCGTTCATCCCCCATCCCGACACGCCCATGGGGAACGCCCCGCGCGGGGATATCGGGCTTACCCTGCGCGCCGTGGCCCTCACGCGGCTGGTCAACCGGAACGCCTGGATGCCCGCCACCACCGCGGTGGGGAGCCTGGATCGGGACTACCGCGTGGACGCGCTCAACGCCGGAGCCAACGTCGTCATGCCCAACTTCTCGCCGGAAGACGCGAAGGGGAAGTACGCCATCTACCCGGGCAAGCGCTGCCTGAGCGAGCGTTCGGGCGATGCCGCCCGCGCCATGGAGCGCATGGCGGAGGAGGCGGGTCTGGCGTTGGATTACTCCCGGGCGGACTCCCTGAAATCCGTGCCGTAGACGGGCAGCGGCTCTCCGCCCCGGGAGAACCCCCCGTCCGGCCGCCTATACCCGGGCCTTCAGCCAGGCTTCCAGATCCCGGAACATGGTCTCCCGCTCCGGCTCGTTGTGAATCTCGTGGTAGAGCCCCTCGTAGACCTTGAGGGTCTTGTCCTTCGAGGAGGACTTTTCGTAGAGCATCCGGGCACCCTCGGGGTCCACGAGCCTGTCCCCGCTTCCCTGGATCAGGAAGAGGGGCAGGGAGATCGTCCCGGCCTCTGCGGTCACGCGGCCCATGGCCTTGAGCATCTCCGAGGCCAGGCGTGCGGGGGTCTTCCCGTGGAATACCATGGGATCTTCGACATAGGCCTTGACCACGGCGGGGTCCCGGGAGACGCCGGTGGGATCCAGGCCCAGGACGCCGGCCCGGGGCGCGACGGAAGACAGGATTCTTCCCAGGGCGATCGTGGCCGGGGTTATGGAACTGGGGACCTTGATGGCGGGGGCCGAGAGGACGGCGCCCCGGAAGTCCGCCTGGCGGTCCAGCAGGAAACAACCGGCTATGAGCCCGCCCAGGGAGTGGCCGTAGAGGAAGATCGGCTTGTCCGGCTCCCAATCCTTTACCATCCGGAAGTAGGTACCGAGGGGTTCGGTGTAGTCCTGGAAGCTCCGCACCACCTCCCGGCCGCCCTCCGACTTGCCGTGGCCGATATGGTCCAGGCCGTAGATCGCGTACCCCAGGGGCACGAAACGGTCCACCAGGTTCGTGTAGCGTCCGCAATACTCCCCGATTCCGTGTACCAGGAAGAGAACCGCCTTGACTCCCTTGTCCGGAAGCCAACCCTGGTAGTAGGTCTTCAAGCCGCGGACTCCCTTGAACGTACCCTCAACGTGCTTCATGCAAGGCTCCTTCCCGGCGGTCTTCCGATCCCCGCGGCGCGCGGGGGTCCGGTCCAGTATACCACCGATTCCGCCGCCCGTGTCCCCGCACCCGTCCGCTTCGAGCGGAAAAAACCTTCGCGGCTGGACAGCCCGGGTGGCTTCGGTTATAACCGATACCCTATGGCCTTCAAGGCGATCGGGTTCGACATAGACGGTACGCTCTACCCCTCCCTCAGGCTGCACCTGGCCCTTGCGGGGTACTCCCTGCGGCACTTCCGGCTTCTCCGCGCCTTCGCGGCGGTACGGCACGAACTCCGAGAGCTGGCCGAAACCCCGGGATACCTGGCTTCGCCCCCCGACGGCGTCGCGGGGCTCCACCTCCTGCAGGCCCGCCTCGTGGCCCGGCGCCTGGGCATCGGGGAAGACGAAGCCCTGGACCAGGCGGAGCGCTTCTTCTACCGCGTCGTCCCCGAGAGCTTCGGCCGCATCCGCCCGTTCCAAGGCGTCCGGGAGGCCCTGGGGCGCCTGAAGGGGGCCGGGCTCCCCCTGGGCGCCCTCTCGGACTTCCCCGGGGACCGCAAGCTGAAGCTGATGGACCTGGACGCATTCTTCGACGTTTCCATGACCAGCGAGGAGACCGGCTTCCTGAAACCCCACCCGCGCCCCGTGGCGGCCCTCGCCGAACGCCTGGGAGTGGCGCCCGGGGAGCTTTTGTACGTAGGGAACTCGGTGCGCTACGACGTGGCGGGGGCCCGGGCCGCCGGGGCCCGCTCCGCCCTCATCTCCCGGGCTCCGCGCCTGCGGTCGGGGGGTGCGGACTTCGTGTTCCGCACCTACGGACAGCTGGTCCAACGGATCCTCTCCGGGCCCTGACGCCGGACAGGTTTGCGCCCGGCGTTTCCTCCGAATGCGGGCGCGGCCGACGCCCGCCTCAGTCCTTTCGCCCCCCGCCGTATTTCCTTGACAAAACGAACTCCCGGGTACCCAATAGTCCTCGATCCGGAGTTGGAGGAAAAACAATGAAGAAAGCCCTGATCCTTGGAATCGCCGCCGCCCTGCTCCTGGCGGGATGCATGACGCTGAAGGCCAAATACAGATTGCCGGATTGGGAGCCCGGGACGATCGCCGTCCTGCCCTTCACCAACGAATCCAGCGACGTTGCCGTCGAAAAATTCGCCCGGGTCGTGATGTACAAGGCCCTAAAAAAGGCAAAGTACAGGACCCTTCCCCTGGAGGAAATCGACGCCGCCCTCGAGAACATGGGGATCACCGAGGGGGGCCAGCTCCCGACGGCGACGGCGGCGGAGATCGCGGAAGCGCTGGACGCGGACTCGCTCCTGTACGGCAACATCCTCGTCGCCAAGCGGGTTCTCCTGGGGGTATACTTCGACAAGCGTTTCAAGGCAAATTTCCGCATCTACGACGCGGTTTCCGGGGAGCTCGCCTGGGAGGACGAGAGGGAGTCCGGGGAAAAAAAGATCGAGCTGAACGCGGGCGAGGTCCTGAAGGGCGCCGCCCGTTCCTTCGCCGCGGAGCTGGCCGGGGACGCGATCTACAAGCTCCTGGACAGCCACCCCCTGATCGAGCACATCCGGAACGTGGTGGACATGTCGGTGAGGACCCTGCCCTAGCCGGCCGGCGGGAAGCCCGCGGCGTTCCCGTAAGGAGGTAAGGATGAAAACTACTCGCCAGCGGCTTTCCTTGGCGGTTCTGGCGTTCTGCGCCCTCTCGGCCGGCTGCGTCACGAGCACCTCGTCCACCGTCGCTAAGTACACCCCCCTGCCGAGGCAGGTGCGGGTGGCCGTGCTCAGCTTCGAGAACCGGACGAAGTACGGCGCCCGTCAGCTATCGGACGCCGCCGCGGAGATCCTGGTTTCGGAGCTCAGCCGGTCGGGAAGCTTCATCCTCATAGAGCGGAACCGCCTGGAGGACGTGCTCCGGGAGCTGGAGTTCCAGATGAGCGACCTGGCGGACAGCGAGAGCTCCGCGAAGGTGGGCAGGATACTGAACTGCCAGTACCTCATGACCGGAGTGGTGAGCAACTTCGGGGTGAAAACCGAGGGCCGGGACATGCTCGTGGCCAAAAAGAAGATCCAGACGGCCCAGTCCGAGGTGGACATCCGTATCGTGGACGTGGAGACGGCCCAGATCGTCTATTCCGCCTACGGGAAGGGCGTCGCGGAAAAGGTCGTGGAATCGACCCTGGGCCTGGGGGGCACCGGGGGCTACGACGAGACCTTGGCCGGGGAAAGCCTCCGGGCCGCTATCTCCGAGGCGGTCCGGCGCCAGATAGAGTTCTTCCGCGCCCGTCCGTGATTCGGCCCAAGCGCCGCCCTATCGCTCCTCCCCCAGCGTAGCCTACCGGACTCAGTTTTTCCGGGGCCCGGGCCCCGGTATCGAGATGTTGACGACGACGCTTCAAAACAATAGTATTAAACTATTGTTTTAATCTAATGTTTTGGAGGCGTCATGAGACGAGACAAGAAATGGATGACGGCCGCGCTCTGTACAGCGTTCGCCCTCGCGGTCTCGGGCGTAGGAGCCCAGGACGCCAAGCCCTGGTACGAACTCGGCAGGATGGCGGACCCTATCCTGGATCAAGTCCTGCTCTTCTACCTGGGCGAGGCCTGGACGGGAATGACCGACATCGGGGAATGCCTGGAAAGCGCAAGCCGCGTATCCACGGACGATCCGTGGAGCTGGACGAGAGCGTGGCAGGCCACCGCGGACCGGCTCGCCCGGGAGTCCGACGAGGCTCTTAGCGAGGGGGCGCGGCGCACGGCGGGGCAGGGATACCTCCGCGCGGCCAGTTATTACCGCGCCGCCGCGCACCGGCATCCGGAGCCGACGGGGGAGAGCATGACCTACCTCGCCCGGGAAGCCGTCCGGTGCTATCATGAGGCGTTGAAGCTGCTTCCGGAGCTGGGAGGCGCCCCCGTGCGCATCCCCTACGAGGGCACGACGCTCCCGGGATACTTCTTCCAGGCGAAGGGCCCCAGGGCGGGATCCCCCCTGATCATCGTCCAGCAGGGCCGGGACGCGTGGGCGCAGGACTGCACGTACATAGCCCGGGAGGCTCTCGCGCGCGGGATAAGCTGCCTGCTCATCGACGGCCCGGGACAGGGGGAGGTCGTGCGGCTGCAGCGCCTCGTGTTCCGGCCGGACTGGGAGAAGGTCCTGGGCCCCGTCGTGGACTGGGCGCAGAGTAGGCCCGGCATTGATCCGCGGCGGATCGGCGCCCTAGGTATGAGCATGGGAGGCGCGCTCGTTCCCAGAGCCGCGGCCTACGAGAGCCGCCTCAAGATCGTGGTAGCGAATCCGGGCGTTCTGAACTGGTCGGGCGTCCTGGACAACTTTCTGAGGGAGAACCTCCCGGACCTGATGCCGCTCCTCGAGCGCGACCCCAAGGCCTTCGACGCCGCCATGGGAAGCCTCATGGAGCAAAGCCCCTTCTTCGCCTGGGCCATGAACGACATGGAATGGCGGCACGGCGGCTCCACGCCCTCCGAGATGATCCGGACCGTCCAGAGATTCGACGCTACAGCCGACGTCGCCAAGATCAAGGCCCGAGTCCTGGTGATCGACGGCGACGGGGAGGAATACGGACAGGGGAAGGCCCTCTTCGAGGCTTTGCGCTGCCCCAAGGATTACATGCGTTTCACCAAGGACGATACGGCTTTCCTGCACGTCCAGGTGGGTTCCCTGGCCTTCGCGACTACCCGCATCCTGGACTGGGTGGAAAAGCACCTGTAGCCGGCGCGTCCGGCGCCGGCGGGCAATTGACCGGGGCTGCGGCCCGCCGGACTTCCCTTCCGCTCAATCGCCGCGGGACGGCACAGCAGACAGGCACGGCCTTCTCGCCGCTAGTCCAGCCAGACCTCCGCCACGTGGCGGGACTCCCTCAACCGCTCCAGGACCTCCGGGAGGGGGGCGCAGGTGATCCCCGCGTGGGCCCGTACGGTGGCCTCCCCCGAACCTCCCGGTATGTGGAAGAAGACGGCGCAGGGCCCCGGCGACTCGAAGAGCACGTCCCGGACGTCCCAGAGGTCCTCCTCCGCCCGAACCTCCGCCAGCCGCAGGTGGACTTCCTTGAAGGATTTTTCCCGAAGCTGGGAGGGCTCAAGGACATCCTCCACCTTGAGGCTGGGGTTGGAACGGGATAGATCCACCTCGCCGCGCAGGCAGAGCACGGCGTCCGGCGCGAACCGCTCCCGGTGCTTTTCCAGGGCGTTCGCGAACAGGACGATCTCGATGGAGCCCCGGTAGTCCTCCACGGACCCGAAGGCCATCTTGCGGCCGGACTTGGTCAGAATCTCCCGCCATTCCCGGAGCTGGGCCACGACGGTGTACATGCGCTTAGGCGCGGCCCGATCCGGCCTGGAGAGGTCGAGGTCCGCGCAGCGGTCCCATATCTTCCGGAACTCGTCCATGGGGTGCCCGGAGAAGTAGAAGCCCAGGAGCTCCTTCTCGGTCTGCAAAAGCTCCTTGCGCGGGAACTCCTCCGCCGGCTCGAAGGAAAAGGGCGGGACCTCCTCCTCCCCGGAGCCGTCGAAGAGGGAAGCCTGCCCGAAGGCCCGGGCCTCCTCCTTGCGCTGGACGTAGTCCACGGCGCGCTCCATGTTGAGGACCAGCTCCCTCCGGGTATGTCCCATCCCGTCGAAGCAGCCCGCCAGAACGAGGGCCTCCAGGGTCTTCCTGTTCATCTGCCCCATGCCAACGCGCTCCAGGAACTCGATGCAATCCCGGAAGGGGCCGTTCCGCTCCCTCTCCTGGAGGATGGAGCGCACAAGCCCCTCCCCCACACCCTTGATGCCCAGGAGCCCGTAGACGATCTTGCCGTCCACCACGGTGAACTTCGTCTCCGAGTAGTTGATCTTCGGGGGAAGGATCTCCAGCCCCATGGCCCGGGTCTCGCCGATGTACTCCGTGAGCTTGTCGGGATTGGATATCTCGTTCGTCAGGTTGGCGGCCATGAACTCCGCTGGGAAGTTTGCCTTGAGGTAGGCCGTGCGGTAGGCCACCACCGCGTAGGCGGCGGCGTGGCTCTTGTTGAAGCCGTACCCCGCGAACTTGTCCAGGAGGTCGAAGATCTCGTTGGCCCGGGCCTCGGGGATGTTGTTGGTCCTCCCGCAGCCGGCCACGAACTGGGCGCGCTGCTTGGCCATCTCCTCGACTTTCTTCTTGCCCATGGCGCGCCGCAGCAGATCCGCGCCCCCCAGGGAGAAGCCGGCAAGGAGTTGAGTGGCCTGCATCACCTGCT
>CAYTYG010000005.1:23462-23991 GCA_964441515.1 uncultured Treponema sp. | reverse complement strand
CTGGGCTCCTGCACCATGAAGTACAACCCCAAGGCCAACGAGGCCGCGGCGGCCTTTCCGGGCTGGCGCGGCTCCCACCCCTTGGCGGGCCCGGAGTTCTCCCAGGGCTCCCTGGAGCTCCTTTTCCGGCTCCAGGACATGCTTTCCCGGATCGGGGGCTTCCGGGCCGCCAGCCTCCAGCCCGCGGCGGGGGCCCACGGCGAGCTGGCGGGGGTCCTCATGATACGAAAGTGGCACCGGGACCGGGGCGACCTCAAGCGGATCCGCATGCTCATCCCCGACTCCGCCCACGGGACGAACCCGGCCACCTGCTCCATGGCGGGCTTCGAGACCGTGACGATACCCAGCGACGCCTCCGGGGGGATCGACATGGAGGCCCTGCGGGCCGCCCTGGGGGCGGATCTCGGCGTGTCCGTCACGGGCGTCGCGGGGCCCGGCCCCGACGAGCGGGGAAACGCGCAGGGCACGGCCTTCGCGGCCCTCTCCGACGGCAGGCGGCAGTGGTGCCTGGACCTTGCCCTCCGGGGCA
>CAYTYG010000005.1:6180-23452 GCA_964441515.1 uncultured Treponema sp. | reverse complement strand
GGCATCATGATCACGAACCCCAGCACCCTCGGACTCTTCGAGCGCAACATCCGCGAGATAGCCCGGCTGGTCCACGGGGCGGGGGGCTTGGTGTACGGGGACGGAGCGAACCTCAACGCCATCACCGGGATCTTCCAGCCCGGTCAGGCCGGGATCGACGTGATGCACTTCAACCTCCACAAGACCTTCTCCACCCCCCACGGCGGGGGCGGACCGGGGGCGGGGATGGTGGGGGCCGGGGATGCGCTGGCCGATTACCTTCCCGGGCCCGTCGCGGTCCGGAAGGGCGGAAAGTACGCGTTTTCCATGCCTGCCAAGAGCATAGGCCGCCTGAAGGCCTTCTACGGCAACTTCGGCGTCCTGGTCCGCGCGTACACGTATATCCGGATGCTGGGGGCCGACGGCCTTCGGCGGGTGGCGGAGACGGCCGTTCTGAACGCCAACTACCTCAAGGCCAGGGTCGAAAAGGCCTATCCCCTGAAGTACGGCCGGACCTGCATGCACGAGTTCGTGGCCGCCGGAAGCGTGGCCGAGGGCGTCCACACCCTGGACATAGCCAAACGCCTCATCGACTACGGATTCCATCCGCCCACGATCTACTTCCCCCTCATCGTGCCCGAGGCCCTGATGATAGAGCCCACGGAGACCGAGAGCCGGGAGACCCTGGACGCCTTCGCGGACGCCCTGCTCAAGATAGCCGAGGAGGCGAGGACCGACCCGGAAATTCTGCGCTCGGCTCCCCACTCCACGCCCGTGGGGCGCCTGGACGAGGTGGCCGCCGCGCGCTGTCCCATCCTGTGCTATCGGGGCTGACGACCGTCTTCGCGGGGAGCTCCTTTCCCTCTTCCCCTTTTTTTGGTATTATACCCCCAGGGGGTATACCGCTTGGCTCTCGGCGGCCCCGGGAGGAATCATGAGGATGACCGTGACCATAGATGGCATGAGCTGCCTGCACTGCGCGATGCGCGTGCAAAAGGCCCTGGAAGGCGTGAAGGGCGTACGGCGGGTCGAGGTGGACCTGGACAAGGCCCGGGCCTCCGCGGAAGGGGAGGGCTTCACCGGGGACGATCTCAAGGCCGCCGTGGAGGAAGCCGGGTACGCGGCTGTCCGAGTGGAAGACGCCCGGTAGGACAGCCCTTCCCGGCGCGGAAGGTCTCCGGCCCCGCCCTTGCGGACCGAGTCCCGCAGGTCTACACTGGACGCCGACTAGGGGGTCGATATGCCGCTTCGCCGAAGGATAGGGTCGTCCGCGTCCGAGGAGCGCCTGGAGAGGCTGATCGAGGAACGCCTGGCCCCCGGGGCGGACCGGGAACGGATAGACGGCCGCATATGGGACCTTTTCGGGGAGGAATGGGCGGTCATGTTCACGGACCTGTCCGGGTTCTCCCGCAACGTGGCCAAGTTCGGGATCATCCACTTCCTTCAGACCATCTACGAGAGCGAACGCATCCTGGTGCCCGTCCTGGAGGACAACGACGGCATCCTTTTGAAAACCGAGGGGGACAGCCTCCTCGTCATCTTCCGGAATCCCGTCAAGGCCCTCACCGCCGCGGTGGAGATGCAGAAGGCCTGCGCCGCGTACAACCGGGACCGGGCGGACGAGGACAAGGTCCTCCTCTGCGTAGGGCTCGGGTTCGGCCGGGTGCTCCGGATCGGGGACTCCGACGTATTCGGCCGCGAGGTGAACGCCGCCAGCAAGCTGGGGGAGGATACGGCCCGGGCGGGGGAAATTCTGGCCACCGACGCCGTGCGCGAGGCGGTCCCCCCGGGAGCGTTTGTGTTTCGGGATATCCCCGAGCCCTCTACCGTAGTGGGAAGGGCCTGGAGGCTCGAGTACTCCTCCGAATCCTAGGGGCCCCGTCGAAGGCGCAGGTTTTACACACTGTTTACCTATCATTCTTTGACATCCTTCGCGGTTTCGATGTAGAAAGGTCGTAGTATCGAATACATTACAAAACGTTATTCCTTTTTTTACCTCCTTAAAAAGTTGATTCAGGATTCGGGCAGGAGAGGGCGGTGTCAACCGTTCTTCCGTCCCGTTTCGGCATCTCCCCGTCCGGGTATGCCCCGGGGCCGATTACGTCCGGTTCGGCCAGGGCGGGGGAGGGCGGCATGGTTCCGGACGACAACTTGAGAAGGATGTTGGAAAAGCAACCGGCTTTTTCAACATCCTGTTAAGGAGATCAGGACCGATGACCAAGACCATAGGGAGCGTATCGACGGCTGCGAACGTTGTTCCCGAATTGCGTCCGTGGACAGGGCAGGGCTGCGGCGCCCCGCGGGCGGAATCGTGCTTTTTCCGGATATCCGAGGAGGAACTCCGGCTGGCGGAGGATGCGCCGGACTTCGAGGCCGGGGGCTGGGAGGAATTCTGAGCCCTCCGGAGGGGACCGTACGCCCGGTTTCGGACGCTTCCAGGGCGCTCCGTTCCGAGACCCCTTGGAACACCTGACACTCGGCCGCTTCCCGGCTATACTCGGATCATGGCGTACAAGGACCTTCAGGACTTCGCGGCCGAGCTGGAGCGGCGCGGCGAACTTCGACGCATATCCGCGGTAGTGGACCCCGAGCTCGAGATAACCGAGATCGCGGACCGGGTCATGCGTGCGGGCGGCCCGGCCCTGCTCTTCGAGAGGGTGAAGGGCTCCGCGTATCCCCTGCTCATCAACGCGATGGGAAGCGCTTCCCGCATGGCCCTGGCCCTGGGCGCCGATTCCCTGGACGCCAAGGCCGCAGAGATACAGTCCCTCCTGGAGTGGGCGTGGAAGCAGGTCCGGGGCTTCAGCGTTCTTTCCTCGGTTCCCCAGGCCCTTCCCAAGCTCCCCGTGGCCCTGAGCCTCTTTCCCCGGCGCACAGGCCGGGCCCTCTGCCAGGAGGTGGTCGACGACGAGGCGGGCTTCGATTCCCTCCCGGTGCTTAAGTGCTGGCCCCGGGACGGCGGCCGCTTCCTGACCCTCCCCCTCGTCTGCACCCGGGACCCGGAGACGGGGGCCCAAAACCTGGGGATGTACCGCATGCAGGTCTACGACGACAGGACCGCGGGGATGCACTGGCACCTCCACAAGGACGGCTCCCATTTCTTCCAAAAATACCGTGCCCGGGGCGAGCGGATGCCCGTGGCCGTGGCCCTCGGCTGCGATCCGGCGGTTACCTACGCGGCCACCGCGCCGCTGCCGGAGGGGGTCTGGGAGATGTTCTTCGCGGGATTCCTGCGGGGTAAGAGCGCCCGGATTACGAAGGCCACCCTGAGCGGCCTGGATGTGCCCGCGGACGCGGAGTTCGTCTTGGAGGGCTACGTGGATCCCGGGGAATCCAGGGTCGAGGGGCCCTTCGGGGACCACACGGGGTATTACTCCCTCGCGGACGAGTACCCGGTCTTCCGCCTCCAGAGGATCACCCGGCGTCGGAACCCCCTATACCCGGCCACCATCGTGGGCAAGCCCCCCATGGAGGACTGCTACATGGCCAAGGCCACGGAGCGGCTCTTCCTGCCGCTCCTCAAGCAGCTCTGCCCGGAGATCGTGGACATCAACCTGCCCCTGGAGGGCGTCTTCCACGACTGCCTCATCGTCTCCATCCGGAAGCGCTACCCCGGCCAGGCCCGCAAGGTCATGAACTTCCTCTGGGGCATGGGGCAGATGATGTACGTGAAGCTCATCGTCGTGGTGGACGAGGAGGTGGACCCCCAGGACGTCTCGGCCGTCGCTTGGAGGGCTTTCAACAACATCGACGCCCGCCGGGACCTCGTTCTTTCCGACGGCCCCCTGGACGCCCTGGACCACTCATCTCCCCTGCCGCGCTACGGGACGCGGCTGGGCGTGGACGCGACCCGGAAGGGCCCCGACGAGGGGCACTCCCGCCCTTGGCCGGACGCCATCGCCATGGATCCCGAGATCCGGGCCCTTGTAGACCGGCGCTGGAAGGAATATGGGATCTGATCGCGGCCGTTCCGGGGGCCTCGGGACGATGGCCCGCATCGGGGACGCCGTCATCCTCCGCCACACCCTCTTTTCCCTTCCCTTCGCGGTCCTGGCCGTACTCCTGGAGACGGCCGGCCGCCCGCCCCTGGGCAAGCTCCTCTGGATACTCCTGGCGGCCGCCGCCGCCCGCAACCTGGCCAACGCCCTGAACCGGGTCATAGACGCGGAGATAGACGGCCGCAATCCGCGGACCGCGGGCCGCCACATCCCCTCGGGCCGGCTCTCGAAACGGGCTCTCCTTGTGTTTTCCGCGGTCATGGCGGCCCTGCTCGTTCTTTCCGCGGCCATGCTGAATCCCCTCTGCGTGGCCCTCCTGCCCGTGGCCGCCGTACTGGTGGGGGGCTACTCCTACACAAAACGCTTCACCTGGCTCTGCCACGCCTGGCTGGGAGTAGCCTGCGCCTCGGCTCCCATGGGCGCTTTCCTGGGGCTGACGGGGCGCTTCGAGTTTCGGTACTTTGTCCTGGCGGGAGCCGTGGCCCTCTGGGTGGGGGGCTTCGACGTGCTCTACGCCCTGCAGGACGTGGAGATCGACCGGGCCCAGGGGCTTCACTCCGTGCCCGCGCGGTTCGGCCCCCGGACGGCCCGTGTCCTGGCGGCCCTGGCCCACGCGGGTACGGCCGCGGGTCTGGCCCTCCTGCCGGTCTTCTGGGACCTGGGATGGGCGTACGGCGTAGGCGCGGCGGCCGCGGCGGGGCTTCTCGCGGCGGAGCATGTCGTGGCCGCGGGGGGGACGGAGCGGCATATACGTATAGCCTCCTACTCCATCAACGAGGTCCTGCCCCTGGTGGTGCTTGCGGCGGGCGCCGCGGATATCTATCTTCTCTAGGGGGGAAGCGATGGGCAGATACCTGGTCTGCGTCACGGGCGCCTCGGGGGGGATCTACGCGGTCCGCACATTGCGCGCCCTCGCGGAGGCCGGTATGGAAATCCACCTGGCCGCCTCCGAGTGGGGCGGACGGGTCCTGGAGCGGGAGACCGGGGCCTCCCCGGAGGAGTGGGCCCGAAGGACGGGGATAGCTTCGGACCGGGTGTACGGCCCGGCGGACCTGGCCGCCCCGGTCTCCTCCGGGAGCTTCCGCCTGGACGGTACGGTCGTCGTGCCCTGTTCCATGAGCACCGCGGGAGCCCTGGCTTCCGGGACCGTCGCCGGCCTCGTGCAGCGCGCCGGTGCCGTGGCCCTCAAGGAGGGCTGGCCCCTGGTGCTCGTGCCCCGGGAGACGCCCCTGTCCCTGGTGGACCTTAGGAACCTCACGGCCCTGGCCGAGGCGGGTGCCGCGATACTCCCGGCCTGTCCGGGCTTCTACAACCGTCCTTCGAGCCTGGACGACCTGGCGGATTTTATGGCCGGCAGGATACTGGACCGCCTGGGCGTCCCGAACAGCCTGTTCCGCCGCTGGGGAGCCGAAGCCCGGGAATGATATGTAAAGTAAAGGAGTTACAAAGATGATGCGTCCGTCTCGGTTCCGTCCCCTGGGGGCGTTCCTGCCGGTTGTCCTTTCCTGCCTGGCGGCCCTTGCCGCCTGTTCCCCCAAGGCGCCTTCCGCCCCCCTTAGGTTCGCGATCCTTCCGGACGCGGACTCCCTGCCCTTCATGGTGGCCCAGGCGGAGGGGCTCTTCGAGAAGGAAGGGGCCGCGGTGGAGCTGGTCTATTTCAAGAATCCCCAGGAGAGGGACGCGGCGTTCCAGGCGGGGCGGGTGGACGGGGCCATCTCCGACGTCCTGGCCGCGGCCTTCGCCGTGGCCGGAGGCTTTCCCGTGCGGATCACCAGCGTCACGGACGGGCGCTACGGCATAGCCGCCGCCCCGGGCACCGACCGGAAGGCGGCCGCGGACCTCGGCGGCGCCCGGATCGGGCTTTCCACGAATACCATCATCCAGTATTTCGTGGAGACCCGGCTCCAGTCCGCGGGGATCCCGAGGGGCGGCTACGAGCCGGTAGCCGTGCCCCGGATGCCCGTGCGGCTCGAGATGCTCCTCGCCGGGCAGGTGGACGCGGCCGGGCTCCCGGAGCCCCTCCTCTCGGTGGCGGCCGCCCGGGGGGCCGCCGTCCTGGAGTCCTCCGAGCGGGCGGGCACGGACGCGGGGGTCGTCCTCTTCGCCAAGCCCTTCCTGGACGCCCGCCTTCCGGAGGTCGTCCGCTTCTACCGGGGCTACGACGCGGCGCGCTCCAGGATCAACGCGGACCCGGACGCGTACCGGGGCTTCCTGGTGGAAAAGGCCGCCTTCCCGGAGGAGGTTCGGAACTCCTACAGCTTCGTGAAGTACCGCGCCCCCGTCCTTCCGGCCCCCGAACAGGTCCGGGCCGTGCTCGACTGGATGCGGGGCCGGGAGCTCTTGAGCCGGGATCTTGCCCCGGAGGAGCTCCTGGACGGGCGCGCCGTCTCCCGGTGGAAGAAATGAGGATACCGGGCCGCCCGGGACCGGAAAGGGCGGCATGACCCTGGAGTTCCGGGACCTGTCCCTGGCTTACCGCGTTCCGGGCGGGCGCTTTTCCGCCGTGGAGGGGATCCGGGCCCTGTTCCCTCCGGGCGGGCTTGCGGCCATCGTCGGCCCCTCGGGGTGCGGGAAGACCAGCCTGATCCTGGCGGCCGCCGGTCTCCTGGCGCCGGAGTCCGGGGAAGTCCGGGCGGACGGCGAGCCCCTTACCGGGGTGCGCGGCCGTACGGCGGTCATCTTCCAGGACTACGGCCTCCTGCCCTGGTATACGGTGGAGCGCAACGCCGAGCTCCCCCTCCGCATCCGGGGGATTTCCCGGGCCGAGAGGGCCGAGAGGGTCCGGCCCATCCTTCGGGAGTTCGGCTTGGACGGCTTCCGGCATTTCTATCCCGGCAGGCTCTCCGGCGGCATGAAGCAGCGGGTGGCCCTGGCGCGCGCCCTGGTCCAGGAGCCGGATCTCCTTCTCATGGACGAGCCCTTTTCCAGCCTGGACGCCCTGACCCGGGAGGCGGCCCAGGAGTTCCTCCTTTCCGTCCGGATCCGAAGGCCCTTCACGGTTGTCCTGGTCACCCACTCGATCGAGGAGGCCGTATACCTGGCGGACACCGTCCATGTGATGACGGGACGCAATCCCGGGCGCTTTACGGCCCGGTTCGAGATTCCGGAAAACGCCCCGGAACGGCGCTTCCGGGAGGACCGCGATCCTGGGGCGTCCGGTGGTGGTGGGGGGCGTGCCGCCGCATCCGCCCGGGGCTCCGACTTCCGGGAGAGCGCGCGCTATGCGGAGCTCTGCCGGTCCGTCCGGTCCGCCCTCCGGAGCTCCGGCGCCGGGGACGGGGCTGCGCCGGGGGCCTTGCCGTGAGGAGGCCGGACCACCGGGCTATGCGGCGCCCCCTGGGGATACTCCTGGCCCTGGCGGCCTTCGTCGCCCTCTGGACCCTATTCGCCGCCCTGGCCAGCCGGCCCTTCCTTCCGGGGCCGGTTTCCGCCGCGGAGGCCTTCGTTCGTATGGCGGGAAGCGGCGTATTGACCCGGCACGCTGCGGCGTCCGCTCGCAGGGTCGTGCTGGCCGTCGCCTCGGCCTTTCTTCCCGCGGCCGCCCTGGGCTTGGCGTCCGGGAGATCCCGCCGCCTGGACGCGCTGGTGTCCCCGGTGGTCTATATCCTCCACCCCCTGCCGAAAGTCGCGCTTCTCCCCGTCATACTCCTGCTCCTCGGGCTCGGGGAGGCGTCCAAGATATTCCTTGTGGGATTCATCATCTTCAGCCAGGTCCTGGTCGCGGCCCGGGACGCATCCCGGCGCGTGCCCAAGGCCTACCTGGATTCCATCCGTTCCCTGGGGGCTCCGAAGCGGGCCCAGGCCCTGCACGTGGTCCTTCCCGCGGCCCTTCCCGACCTGCTAACATCCCTGAGGGTTTCCCTCGGAACGGCCATAGCGGTGCTCTTCCTGGCGGAGACCATAGCCACAGAGGACGGCCTGGGCTGGCTCATCGTGGACGCCTGGTCCCGGGTCGCCTACCCGGAGATGTACGCGGCCATCCTGGCCCTGAGTTTTCTCGGCTTCCTTGCGTTCCTCGCCGTGGACCTGGCGGAGCGCGTCCTATGCCCCTGGAACGCCCGGGATTGACGGCCGGTCGGGCCTTCCTGCCGGTCGGGGCTTGTGCCCGTACCCGCTCTCCGTTACCCTGCCTGTACAGGCAGGAGGGTATATGTCGGACCCTAAAACGACGGGGAACGGAGAGGCCGCGGGCTGCGGAACCATGCTCAGCTACGGAATGGGCAAATTCCTGGCGGAGTTCCTGACGGGTGCGTTCGCCGCCCTGGTCTTTAAATACTACGAGACGGAGCTGGGGCTCTCCGCCGCCCTGGTAGCGGCGGGGGTTGTCCTCTATTCCCTATGGAATGCCGTCAACGATCCTTTGATAGGCTATCTGACGGCGAAGCCCACTCCCTGGGCTTCCCGGCTCGGCCGGCGCTTCCCCTGGATCCTCGCGGGCACGATCCTGTGCGCCCTCTCCTTCATCCTGGTATTCTCGCCCCCCCCGGGCCTGGGAGGAAAATCCCGTCCCGTGCTCCTCTTCGGGTGGCTGGTGCTCACGGTCTGTCTCTATGACGGACTGTATTCCATCTGGGAGCTGAACTACCAGTCCGTGTTTCCGGATCGCTTTCGGGGCGCCGCGGCAAGGGCCAAGGCCGCGGGCATAGCCACCATCGTGGGCGTCCTGGGCGTGGCCGGGGGCGCCATACTCCCAACCCTCGTGATCCGTTACGGGCAGCCTACCTCCTATCGGCTGAACGCGTGGATCTTCGCGGCCCTTGCGATCGTCGCGGGCCTTGCCTTGCTTCCGGGGGTCCGGGAGACGCCCTCCATGATAGCCCGCTATATGGCTCAAGTCTCCGGGAAGAGGGACGAGCCCGGCTTCTTCGCCCGGCTCCGGGAGGCCTTGGCGGACCGGGATTTTCTGGCGTTCATCCTTTTGTATTTCTTCTACCAGAGCGCGACCATATCCATGACCGCCTCGATACACTACGTCGGGGACTATGTCCTGGGCGGCCGGAGCACCACCCTCGTCTTCGCGGGGATGCTCGCGGGAGCCCTGGTCTCCGTGCCCCTATGGACGGCCCTCCTCCGGCTGAAGGGCAGCGTCCAGGGGCTCCTGCAGGTGTGCTCCCTTTCCATGGCGGCCTTCTGCCTGCCCCTGTTGTTCGTGAAAGCCTATTGGGGATTCGTGGCCTCCCTGTTCCTTTGGGGAACCGCGTTCGGGGGCTTCTGGCTTCTCCTGAGCCCCGCCATGGCGGACGTTGTGGACGGCATCGTCGTACGGACCGGCCGGCGCGAGGAGGGCGTGTACCTGGGTTTTCGGGCCTTCGCCGGAAGGCTCTCCTACGCGGTGCAAGCTTTGAGTTTCTGGGCGGTGCACGCGGCCACCGCTTTCGCCCGGGACCCCCGCTCCGCACGGGCCGTACTGGGCATCCGGATACACCTCGCGCTTATTCCCGCGCTCCTGTTGGTGGCGGGGGTGCTTGTTTTCCGCAGGCTTAACGGGCTGACCCGGGAAAGGGCGGAGCGCAACCGCGCGCTCCTGCGGGAGCGCGGCCTGTAAAAAAGGCTCCCCGGGAAAGGAGGCAACCCGGGGAGCCGAACCGCTTGCGCGGATGGGGCGGCATTCGCTCACCATGCCGCTCCAGTTTTCGCAGTCTGGAGAATAGGGTCTACTTGTTGGGATGATGGAAGGTAATATATCCAATTACTCCATAATCGTCAAGGAAAAAACCGTAAAAAAAGCAAAAAAAAGTAGAAAATTGCATAAAATATAAGCACCCGCGGCATATTCCGGAAGGCGAACAACGCTTCCACCCGCTAATACTGCCTTCGCAAGATGCCGATGAACTGAAGGGAAGGCCTAGTCGGACTTCTTACGTGATCCAGAATGGCTGTTCGGACCAGCCGGGAGATCCAAGACTTGGAAATATGCATTCTGCTGGCACCGCAGGACGCGTCGGCGGCTCTTTCCCTTCTCTCCAGCCTGGAGAAAGCGGGAATCTCGGCCCGGGCCTTGAAGCTGAAACCCAATTGGGGTTCCGAAACGCGGAAGCCCCTGGAATTCAGGATCAAGAAAGCGACGCATGTGCTGTTGGTTTATTCCCCCGCCAGTGCTCCCTCCACCTGGTTCGCTTTCGCGGCGGGATGGTGCCTGGGAAACAACCGGGGCATGACCGTCTACCGGTCGCATCCCCGGCTCTCGGTGCCCGGGTACCTGACGGGAGTCCCGGTCTTCGACACCATGGACGCCGCGGCGCTTTATTACGAGACGGCGCGCGCCGAATGGCTCGTCAAGGAGGAGCGGAACCGAGCCCGGGCTTCCCTGCTGGAAATCGGGATACCCTTCCGGTCCGAGTCCCTCGCGGAGCGCTGCCGGGAAGGCGACGTGAAGGCCGTCGAACTCTTCATGAAAGCCGGCATGATACCGGACCTGCGGGACCGCCACGGAGTGACCTTGCTGGGGCTCGCGATCCGCAGCCGGCACAGCGCGGTCGCGGAGCTGCTGGTATCCCGCGGGGCGACGATCGACCTGCAGAGCGAAGACCGGGGCTATTCCGCGATGATGGACGCGGCCTCCTCGGGCAGCCTCGATCTGGTGGAATTCCTTTTGAAGAAAGGGGCCAACCCCAATCTGGTAAGCAAGGACGGGCAGTCCGCCCTGGTCATCGCGGTGGGACGCAACGACGTTCCCATGTGCCGAAAGCTCCTGGATTACGGGGCGGACCCGGATATCTCCGACAAGCTCGGATTCTCCGCCCGCAAGTACGCGGAACTCTTCCACAATCCCGAGATGGTTCTGCTCTTTCAGAAATGACGGCCGCGCCGGGGAGATGACGCTTGATATCCGTGGAAACCACTTCCGAAGGCTTCACGCTCTCCGTGGACGGACGCTGCGTTCTGGCGCACTCCACGCGACGTCCTTGCTTCGAGATCGGGACGGGAAGGGAGGACCGCCGGGGCGGGCCGATCGGGGATGCCCGGCCGGAGCCGGGGCGGCAAACGCACCGCCTAAAGGCTTTCCGGGTGGAGGAATCGACCCCGGAACAGGCGGGGATCGACTTCGAGAACCGGCTGTTCCTTTCCGCGCGGATGCTCGGCGGCCGGCTGCACCTCGGCTTTTCCCGCTACAGCGAGCGGATCGAGCATTTCCGTATGCGAATCCCGGCGGTTCCCAAGGAATCCGTCTTCGGATGCGGCGAACGGTACGGCAGCCTGGACCTCAAGGGCTGTTCGGTTCCCCTCTGGGTCGAGGACCGGGGGAGTTGGCGGGGCGTATCCTCCCTTCCCCTGGCGGCCAACCTCCGGCGCAACCTGCGCAAAAAGCCCTACGCGACGCCGGCTCCCCACCCGTCCTTCGTGTCCTCCGAAAAGTATTGGGTCTACGCGGACGTGGACTCCTGGGCGCGGTTCGATTTTCGCAACCCCCGCTTCACCATCCTGGAGGCCCGCAGGATTCCCCGGGAGGTCGTCGTGGGGTGGGCCGGCAGCGCGACGGAGACGGTGGCCGGGCTCGTCGGGCATGCCGGCAAACCCTCCCTGCTGCCCGGTTGGACCCGGACGGGCGCCTGCCTGGGGGCGCAGGGGGGCTTTTCGGAAGTGCTGGACAGACTCTCTTTGGTCCGGGAGGCGGGTGCCCGGGTGGCCTCGGTCTGCGTCCGGGACTGGTGCGGCCGAAGGCTTACCCGTTTCGGCCCTCTTCCGTACTGGAGTTGGCGGGCGGATCCCGAACTCTATCCCGACTTCCCGGGTACCTTGGCCCGGCTCAAATCGGATGGGGTGCGCTTCCTGGGATATATAAATCCTTTTCTGGCCGCGGATTGCGAACTCTACCGGGAAGCCCGGGACAACGGCTGCTGCGTGCGCAACCAGGAAGGACGGGACTATGTGATCGCGTCGGGGGCTTTTCCCTTCGCCCTGCTGGACCTGACGAACCCCCGCGCCGTCCGATGGATCAAGGATGTCTTGAAGCGGGAGATGTTGGGACCGGGCATGAGCGGATGGCTCGCGGATTACGGGGACTACCTGCCGGAGGATGCCGTTCTCCACAGCGGGGAAGACCCGCGGGACGTCCATAACCGCTGGCCGGCGCTCTGGGCCCGGGCCAACCGTGAGGCCATCGAGGAAGCCGGAAAGGCCGGCGAGGCCGTGGCGATCCTGCGTTCCGGGTGGTCGGGGTCCGCGGAGAGGGCGTCCGCGTTATGGGCCGGCGCCCAGCTCTCGGACTTCGATCCCGCCGTCGGCCTGGCGAGCGCGATACCCGCAGGAATCAGCGCGGGCATGTCCGGGGCGGGATTCTGGCACAGCGATGTAGGGGGCAGCGTGTCCGGGATTTTCCGTGGGCGCACCTCCGAGTGCCTTAAGCGATGGTCGGAACTGGGGGCTTTCACGCCCCTCTTCCGGACTCACGAAGGCAGCCGTCCCGAGGCAAACCGGCAGTACTGGACGGATGCGGACGATCGGAGGCATTTCGCCCGAATGACGGAGGTCTATGCGGGCATGGGACCGTATCACGAGGCCGTGGCCCGGGAGTTCGTGGACGCCGGCCTGCCGCCCATCCGCCACCTGTGGATGCACTACGAACATGAGCCGGAATCACGGCGAATCTCGTACCAGTATCTCTACGGGCGGGATCTCCTGGTCTGTCCCGTCCTCCGGAAGGGAATAACCCTGCAGGACGCGTGGCTTCCCCGGGACCGATGGATCCACTTTTGGACCAGCCGGACCTTCCGGGGGGGATCGGTAAGCCTGGAAGCGCCTCCCGGATACCCGGTCGTCTTCTATCGGGAGGAGTCGAGGTTCGCGTCCCTGTTCGATTCGATACGCCGAAACGTCCGAAAACTCTGACCGCCCGCGGACGCCCCTCAGCTCTCCAGCTTCTGGCGGATCAACTCCGCGATCTCCTCTTTCGGCTTGGCCAGGGAGAAGGAAACCTCGTCCTGCAACAGGTTGAGGGCCGAATCGTAGAGCTTCCTCTCGAGGATGGGCAGCTCCTTGATCTTGGATCTGTGGTAGAGGGAGCGCACGACGGACGCGATATCCATCACGGACCCCTTCTTGAGGAGGTCCAGGTTCATCTGGTACCGGAGCTTCCAGTCCGAGGGTATGGGGGCGTACTCCTCGGAGATGAAATTCAGGGCCTTCTGGGCCTCGTCCTTGGGAACGATGGGACGTATGCCCAGCTCCCGGGCCTTGTCCACCGGAACCATCACGGTCATGTCCGAGAATTCCAGGTAGATGATGTAGTAGAGGACGGAGTCGTCCTTGAATTTCTTTTCCGTGATGGTAGTGATGCGCCCGACGCCCTGGCTTGGGTAGACGACGCGCTGATCCACTTTAAACTCGGTTGCCGGGGAGTCTCTCATATTTGTGGACCATTCTAGTGAAAAAACCCGGGAAAGTCAATTTTCTCAAGGGGATCCGGAAAACCGGCGAAAAACCGGCAGCCGGGCCGCGACGGCCTCCGCCGAGCTTGCTCCGGTGGGCGCCGGGCGGGTAGTATGTTCCGCGCGAGACGCCGGAGGAGGTCCGAATGTCCCTGTACAGCGAATCGTTCAACATAGCGGCCCGGGATACGGATCCCGGAAACCGCGTCCGGGCGGACGCTATAGCGGGGTACATGATGGAGGCCGCGTGGCGTCACGCGGATTCCTGGGGGATGTCCGTACCGGCCCTGCAGGCGGAAAACCGCACCTGGGTCCTGGCCCGCCTCGCCGTGCGCTTCTACGACCGCCCGGGCTGGAAGAGCGAGCTCTCCGTCGAGACCTGGTCCCGGGGGTTTCGGGGCTTCCCCGCGATCCGGGATTTCGTGGTGAACGGGCCCGGGGGGCTCGTGGCCCTGGGATGCAGCGTTTGGTTCATCCTGGATATGGAAACCCGGCGGCCCGTTCGGCTGGATCCCTATGCCGGCCGGGGGCCGTCCCTTCCGGGGAGGGCGGCCGGGGTCCCCGAACCGGGAAAGATACCCCCGGTTTCCGGTTGGGAGCGGGAAGTCCCGATGCCCGTTCGGTCCGGCGACCTGGACATGAACGGGCACGTCAACAACGTCAACTACCTGGAATGGATCTACGAGGCCGTTCCCCCGGAGATCCTCTCGGGGATGCGCATCCGGGAAGCCGTTCTGCACTACACCGCGGAGACCTTCTACCCCGAAACCGTCCTGTCCCGATGCTCGCCCGAGCCCGGGGACCCGGGTTCCGGCGGTAAGGGGGGCGGGCCGGGCATGTCCCGCGGATTCGTTCACTCCCTTGTCCGGGCCTCGGACGGGACGGAGGTCGTCAAGGCCCGCACCCTCTGGGCTCCCCTCTGAGCCGCGGCCTGGAAACGCCGTTCCGGGGGAGGGCGGGAGGCGAAGCTATTCCGTCGTCACGCTCTTGGCCAGGTTCCTCGGTCGGTCCACGTCCCGGCCCAGGGTCGCGGCGACGGACCGCGCGTAGAGCTGGAGGGGCATCGTTTCCAGTATAGGGGCGAAGACCTCCAGGGAGTGCGGGACGAGTATCACCTCGTCGGCCGCGTCTCGCAGCCGGGGATCGTCCCGGTTGGACACGGCGATCACGGTGCCCCGCCGGGCTCGGACCTCCGACATGTTGGACAGGGTGCGGTCGAAGGTTTCGCTCTCCGCCAGGAGGGCGAAGGTCGGCACCTCCGGGGAAACCAGGGCCAGGGGGCCGTGTTTCAGGGCTCCACCCGTGAAGCCCTCCGCGTGGACGTAGCTTATCTCCTTGAGCTTAAGGGCCCCCTCCAGGGCCGCCGGGTATAACACACCCCGCCCTATAAACAGGGTGCTGGGGGCGTCCTTCCATTTCGCCGCGAGCTCTTCCATGCGGGGCCGGAGGCCGAGAACCTGCTCCATCTTGTCCGGCAGGGCTTCGAACTCCTCCACGATCTGCCGGCCTTCCCCCAGGGAGAGGTGCCGGGACCTGCCCACCGCCAGGGCCAGGAGGGCGCAGGAGACGATCTGGGCGCTCCAGGACTTCGTGGCCGCCACGGAGTGCTCGGGGCCGGCGTGCACGTAGATGCCGTGCCCGCAGAGCCGGGCGAGGGTGGAGCCCACCCCGTTGATGATCCCGAGGACGCGTCCTCCCTTCATCTGGATTTCCCGGATGGCGGCCAGGGTATCCGCGGTCTCCCCGGACTGGCTCACGGCCACGTAGAGGGAATCTTTGTTCACGATGGGATTGGCGGCCAGGAGCTCGCTCGCGTCCTCCGCGCGGGAGGGGATGCGGGCCCAGGCTTCCACGATGCGGGCCCCGACCTGGGAGGCGTGGAGGGCCGTTCCCATCCCCACGAAGACGATATCCCGGATGCCCTGGAGTTCCCGGCTGTCCATCTCCAGCCCCCCCAGCTTGGCCGTGCCCAGGTCCTTCACCAGGCGTCCCCCGTTCCCGAGGGCCCGGCTAACCGCGACAGGCTGTTCGAAGGTCTCCTTCGTGAAGAAATCGGGATGGGAGCCCTTGTCGCCCTCCGCGGTGCGGGCCGGCAGGGTCTCCGTCTCGCGGTCCGAGATCTCGCCCCGCAGGGTCCGGATTTCCCAGGTCTTGGGCCCCAGGATGGCGATGTCCCCGTCCTGCAGGAAGACCGCCTTGCGGGTGTGGGAGGCGAAAGCGGAGGGATCGCTGGCCAGGAAGGTCTCGCCCTCGCCTATGCCAATGGCCAGCGGGCTCCCGTTGCGCGCGCCGATGACGAGCCCCGGCTTTTCCGCGAAGGCGACGGCGATGCCGAAGGTCCCGGAAACTTTCCGGAGAGCGGAGATCACGGCCTCCGCCGGGGCGGCCTTCTCCATCTCGCGTTCTATGAGCTGGGCTATGACCTCGCTGTCCGTGTCGCTCGTGAACTCCACTCCCTCCGACTCCAGCTCCCGGCGGAGCTCCGCCCAGTTGTCCAGGATGCCGTTATGGGCTACGGCCACGAGGCGCCGGGAGCCCGCGTGGGGGTGGGCGTTCTTGTCGGAGACTACGCCGTGGGTTGCCCAGCGCGTATGGCCTATCCCGGACTTGGCCGCGGAGGTGGAGGGAAGGACGGCCTCCAGGTTTTCCAGCTTCCCCTCTTTTTTATAGATCTTGAGCCCGCCCTCGCCGGCCAGGGCGATTCCGGCGGAGTCGTAGCCCCTGTACTCCAAAAGCCGCAGCCCCTGCAGGAGAAGAGGGAGAGCCTTGCGGGGGCCGGTATATCCTATGATTCCGCACATACACGCTCCTTACCCGTGCCGGGATTTTCAGCCGTAGATTATGCGGCGTATCTGCCGCAGGGAGCGGGGCTCCGCCAGGAAGCGGCCCGCGGAGAGTTCCTGGGAGATGCGCCGGAAGATTCCGTCGTTCGTCCATCCCCGTTTCTGGAGTTCCGAATGGCGCCGGAGAACATACTTTTCCTGAGTCTCCTCCGTGAAAGCCCAGATGTCCTCCAGGAGTAAGTCCAGGTCTTCCGGGGATAACCCGTAGCGTTCGGAAAGGTAGCGGCGGCGTTCCAGGGATAGATGGTTGTATTTTTGTACTGGTTGCACGCCCATGCCGGGACTATGTCCCTTCGACAGGGGGCGAGTCAATGATTTTGCCCGAAAACGGGCAAAAAACGGGGTGTCCGATAAGTCGGTTACTTATCGGACACCCTTTGCGGCTACGGAAGTTTTCAGGAAAACATCAGAAACGGCCGCACGACAACCGGCTGTCCCAAAAGTCAACGGAACTTCTGGGACAGCCCCCTTGCCGGTATTCTAGGATCCTTTACGATACGGCGATCTGGCGAGGCCGCGCGGCTTCCTTGATCTTGAGCGTCAGGGTAAGGAGGCCGTCGGAGAGCTTCCCCTCCACGTGTTCCTGGTCGATGGACTCGTCCAGGGTGAAGGTCTTGCGGAAGTCCCCGGAGCGGCGCTCCCGCAGGAGGAAGGTTCCCTCCCGGTTCTCGTCCGTCCGCTTCCCGAAGATGACCAGCTCGTTGCCCTCGATCCGGATATCGACGTTCTTCTTGTCGACGCCGGGCATCTCGACGTTCACGACCACCTTCCCCTCGTCCTCGCATATGGAGCATACGGGGGTAACGTTGCGGCGGCTCTCGGCCGTCAGGCTCTTTGTCCTTTCCATAGGTGTCCTCCTCGGCGTTTCCTTTAATTGACGTTGACGGAGATGAGCTTGGGCTTCACTTCCTCGCGCTTCTGCACGGTGATCTTGAGCACTCCATCCTTGAGGTCCGCGGCCACTTTATCCGGATCCGCCGTTTCGGGCAGATCGAGGGTCCTTCGGAAGGAGCCGTTCCAGGTCTCCTTTCGGAAGAACTTGCGGCCCTTTTCCTTGGTCTCTTCCTTCTTCTCGCCCTGGATG
>CAYTYG010000005.1:4003-6170 GCA_964441515.1 uncultured Treponema sp. | reverse complement strand
CGGTGCCGGTCATCGTCACGTTGATGTCCTTCTTGTCGACCCCGGGCACGTCCGCGAAGACCAGGAAAGCCTCCGGGGTCTCCAGTACGTCGACGGCGGGAGTTACGGTCCGGTCGAAGATTCCGCTGGCCTCGGGGGTCCGAAAGCCGCTCATCCACCTGTCCATCTCATCCCGGAAGACATCCAGGGTGTCGAAGAAATCCAAAGCCGTCGTGGGCTCCCATCGGGTTAGGTTCATAGGGTCCTCCTATTTTTCTCGGGGTCGTGCCCCGGTCTATGACGCTTTCGCGTCTTGTTTCCCTTTTCATCAATATATAGGCAGGATTCGTGCCAAGTTCTTGGGTATTGTGTCGATTCGTTCGTTATGCATTCATAACCTTAATTAGGGTAAGTAAATAAAACTAAATAACCGCATGGGTCGACTGTTGGAGACCGTCCGGGTACGATTGGGAATACCACTGGGGCTGTTTCGATTCGAAAAAGTGTATGAAAAATACCCTATAATATGTTTCATAATGAAACAAACATAAGGATTATCCCAATCCCGTTGTTCCAAGGGGGCGCTGTCCCCTCGGGGTTGGAGTTCGATATGCTCCCGCCATGAGCACATTCCTTATCCTCCTGCTTCCGGCGTTCGGGTGGGGAACCTGGATTCCCGTGGCGCAGAAGGTCCGGTCCGCGAATCCTCGGGCGAAGACCTTCTACAGGACACTGGGTAACCTCATTCTATCGGCGGCGGTCTTCCTGGCCTCGGGATCGGCCTGGGATGCTTCTCCTGGCGGAACGGATAGGGGCGGGGATTCTCGGCGGCCCAGCTCAACATCATCGTGAACGCCCTGAGGGGCATCTACGTCTTCCGGGAACCGCAGCCCGGGACCCGGGCCGCCCGGATAGCCCTGGCCGGGTGCGTTGAGGCCGTCCTGGGAGGTTTTCTCCTGGGGTTCGCCAACTCGACCGGCATCGGGCGGGCGGGGCTCCGAAAATTCCGCGAACGGAGCCCCGGGATTTCATCGGTCCGGCCTACGGCTCTATGCGTCGAACCGCCGCAGGCCCCGCTCCAGGTCCAGGAGAGCCCGCTTCCGCCAGAGACCGCCGCCGTAGCCCCCCGGGTTCCCGTCCGCGTTCACGACACGATGGCAGGGAACGAGGATGGCCAGCCGATTCCGGCCGTTCGCCATCCCCACCGCCCGCGCGGCCCCGGGAACCCCCAGTTTCCCGGCCAGCCCCGCGTAGGAGAGGGTTTCGCCGTAGGGAATCTCCAGTAGGCCGCGCCATACGCGCTCCTGGAAGGCGGAACCCCGCAGGGCCAGGGGAACCGTGAAGGCCCGGAGGGAGCCCCGGAAATAGGACGCCAGCTCCTGTCGCAGGAGGGCGAAGTGCGGGCTCTCCGCGGGGACGATAGGGAGCCGGAACCGGTTCCGCAGGGAGCCCAGCTGGGCTTCCAGCATGCGCCGGTCGGAGAACTCCAGGAGGCAAACGCCCACTTCCGAGGCCCCCGCGGCCATGGGCCCCAGGGGGGTCTCGATCCATCCGAGCCGTATGTAGTCCGAGGCCGACCTCCCGGAGGCTACGGCCCCGGGAGGCGAACCGAAGAGGCGTCCGAAGGCCTCCCGGAAGCCCGAGAAGGATTCCCAGCCGTGCCCTAGAACGGCGTCGTCCACCGTTCCTCCCCGCCGCAGCGAGTCGAAGGCGCGGCCCAGGCGTCGGGCCCGGCTGTAGGACTGAAAGGTCATTCCGTAGGTCTTGCGAAACCATCGCCGCGCCGCGGCGGGCTCAATGCCGAGGCTTTCGAGGTCCCGGTCGCTTATCCTGCGCTCGGGATCCTCCTCCACGAGGTCCAGGAGGCGCCGGACCCACGGCGGGCTTCCGCCCGGAACCTCCATGGGCCGGCAACGGAGGCAGGGCCGGAAGCCTTCCCGCAGCGCGTCCCGCGGGGTGGCGTAGAATTCGATATGGCCTTCCTTGGGCTTGCGGGCCGGGCAGGAGGGCCGGCAGAATATTTTCGTCGTGGTTACGGCCGCGTAGAAAACGCCGTCGTACGCGGAATCCCGTTCGCGGAAGGCCCGCTCCATCTCCTCAAGCGGCGGCAGGCCGACTTCCCTCGTCATATTCCCCCTCCTATCCGGGAATACGATACTCCTTCCCCGCCGGGTCATCCACCGAAAAA
>CAYTYG010000005.1:1975-3993 GCA_964441515.1 uncultured Treponema sp. | reverse complement strand
AATTACCGATCCGGTCCCTCGACGGAGCTTGACCTAGCCCGCCGTGCGGAAGATACTTTCCCTTTTCCCGATTACGGGAGGAGGGATTGGATGCCGCCTGCCGATGAAGCCCTATGCCCGTCCTCGGACCGGGTAGCCCTTATCCGCAGGGCTTCCCTGATAGCCCTGGTCGGCAACGCCTTGCTGGCCGCGATGAAGATCGTCGCGGGGATCCTTACCGGGAGCCTCGCGGTTCTGGGCGACGGGATCGATTCCTCCACGGACGTCGTCATAGCCATCGTTTCCCTGGTCGTCTCCGGCGTCGTCGCGCGCCCGGCGGACGCCGACCATCCCTGGGGGCACGGCAGGGCCGAGACGGTGGCCACCACGGGTCTCTCGTTCATCCTCTTCTTCGCGGGCGGCCAGCTGATCCTCTCCGGCGCCGGAACCCTGATCCGGGGCGCTGGGACGGCCATCCCGGGCCGGGCCGCCCTGGCGGTCACGGTCATCTCCATGGCCGGAAAGCTTCTCCTGGCGTGGGTCCAGTTCCGGTACGGACGCCTGGCCGGAAGCCCGATGCTGAGGGCGAACGGTAAAAACATGGCGGGCGACGTCCTGATCTCCGGAGCCGTCCTGGTCGGGCTGTTTTTCGCGATCGTGGCGAAGATGCCCCGGGCCGATCCCGTGGCGGCCGTTGTCGTCGGGCTCTGGGTGATCCGGAGCGCCTTCGGCATCTTCCGGGAGGCGAATCTCGAGCTGATGGACGGGAACGCGGATACCTCCCAGTACGCGCTCCTGTTCGAGGCCGTGCGCGCGGTTCCCGGGGCCGGGAAGCCCCACCGCGCGCGTATGCGCCGTATCGCGGGCGCCTGGGACATAGACCTGGACATAGAGGTGGACGGGTCCATGTCGGTCCGGGAGTCCCACGACCTGGCCGGTGCCGTGGAGCGCGAGATCCGGAGCCGCGTGGAGAACGTCTACGACATCGTCGTGCACGTGGAGCCGGCCGGAGCCTCGGACTCAGTATCCCATGAGCATGGCGAGGGGTATGGCCTCGACGAGTCCTGTATGGAGTGCGGCGAAAGACCCGCGGCTTCAATCGGGCCGGGGAAACATCCCGAACATTAGGATGGCCCCCGCCGCTCCCACGTTCAGGGAGTCCACGTCCCGGGCCATGGGAATCGCGACGCGTCGGGAGCACGCGGACGACACCTCGTCGGGCAGGCCCCAGCCCTCGTTGCCCAGGACCAGGGCGATCCCGGAGGAGGGGAGGAAGGCCCGGGGCGGCTCCGCGTCGGGGCCCAGGGCCGCGGCGATCGTTCGTAGCCCCGAGCCCTCCAGGAGGCGGAGGGAAGAAAGGTCTCCGGCCCGCAGGGGCCGGACCAGGGAGTTCCCCATGGACGTGCGGAGTGCCTTGCGGCCGTAGGGATCGGCGCAGCCGGGACCCAGGACGATGCCCCCCGCGCCCAGGGCCGCGGCGCTCCGGATCAGGGTGCCCAGGTTGTCCGGGTCCGTGACGTTCCAGAGGATAAGCAGCGGCCCGGGCGGGATGGATTCGGGGGTTAGGGCGGGGATATCCGGGCGGTCCGCCAGGGCCAGGACCCCCCGGTGGAAGGGGAAGCCCGCCAGGGCCTCGATTTCCGGGCGGGGAAGGACGTCCACCCGGAATCGGCCCCCGGAACGGGCCTCCCATTCCCCCCGGGCCTCGGGGACGCAGACCAGGCCCCGGACGGCCAGCCCCGCCTCCAGGACTTTTTCGGCCACGATCCGGCCCTCCGCCACGATGAGGTTGCGCCTGCGCCAGTCCGCGTCGCGGAGGTTCTGGAAGATCGAGAGGTCCATCGCGCCCTCCGGAATGGAATGCCGGCCCCCGGGAATGCCCGGTTCGCCCGAGGGGGGAGTATACACCCGTACGGGGTCTTCTTCCCAGGTAAGAGCTGCCGCGGCGCGGCCCGCTTTCTGAAAACCCAACAGTCTCGGGCCTGGGGTCTTCTTCCCAGGTAAGAGCTGCCGCGGCGCGGCCCGCTTTCTGAAAACCC
>CAYTYG010000005.1:0-1875 GCA_964441515.1 uncultured Treponema sp. | reverse complement strand
AACAGTCTCGGGCCTGGGGTCTTCTTCCCAGGTAAGAGCTGCCGCGGTATACTCCTTTCAACATGTCCTTCGTTCACCTCCACAACCATTCCGACTTCTCCCTCTTGGACGGCGCGGCGGGCGTCGAGGCCCTGGTGGCCAAGGCCAAGGCCCTGGGCATGCCCGGCCTGGCGCTCACGGATCACGGCAACCTCTTCGGTGCCCTGAAGTTTTATAAAGCCTGCCGCCAGGGGGGCGTCAATCCGATCGTGGGCTCCGAATTCTACATGGCCGGGGCAAGCCGGTTCGAGAAGACGGGAACGGAGAGCGGCAACAAGTACTACCACCTGGTTCTCCTGGCCAAGGACGTGGAGGGGTGGCGGAACCTGGTGAAGCTCTCCAGCGCCTCGTACGTGGAGGGCTTCTATTACAAGCCGAGGATAGACGACGAGATCCTGGCCCGGCATTCAAAAGGCCTCATCTGCTCCACCGCCTGCATTGCCGGGGAGATACCCCAGTTGATCCTTGCCGGAAAGGCCGAGGCCGCGGAGGCCAAGGCCCTCAAGTACCGGGAGATCTTCGGGGCCGATTCCTTCTACCTGGAGCTCCAGGACCACGGGATACCCGAGGAACGCGCGGTGAACGCCGCCCTGGCGGCCCTCTCACGGAAACACGGGATCCCCCTGGTGGCTACCAACGACCTGCACTACCTGGAGAAGGCGGACGCCGCGGCCCACGATATCCTCCTGTGCGTGGGCACGAACCGGAAGGTATCCGACCGGGACCGGATGCGCTTCCCGGGGACAGAGTTCTACATGAAGAGCGGGGCGGAGATGGCCGCCCTCTTTTCCGAGGTGCCCGAGGCGATCCGGAACACCCTGCGCATCAACGAGATGGTGGACCTCAAGATACCCCTGCCCGGGCCGCTCCTGCCGGATTTCGAGATACCCCCGGAATACGGGCCCGACCGGGACCGCGAGGCAGAGGAGCCGGCAGCCCGGGTGCGCGCCCGCGTGGAGGCCATGGACGACCGGACGGTCTGCCAGCCCCATCCGCAGTTCGGGAAGAGGGACCCGGTGGAGCTGGCCCCCCTCCAGCGCAAGGCCCTGGACGAGCGGCTCCGGCAGCCGGCGACCCGGTACTTCATCCACCTGGCCAACGAGGGCTTCCGGAAGCGCTACGGGGAGGGCACGAAGGAGGCCCTGGACCGCCTGGACTACGAGCTGGGCGTCATCGTCCTCATGGACTTCACGGGCTACTTCCTGATCGTTGCGGACTTCATCAACTGGGCCAAGGACCACGGCATACCCGTGGGACCGGGCCGCGGCTCCGGGGCGGGGTCCATCGTGGCCTACTCCCTGCGCATCACGGACATCGAGCCGTTGAAGTACAACCTCCTCTTTGAACGGTTTTTGAACCCCGAGCGGGTGTCCATGCCGGACTTCGACGTGGACTTCTGCTTCGAGCGCCGGGAGGAGGTTATAGACTACGTCACCCGGAAGTACGGTACGGACCGGGTGGGGCAGATCATCACCTTCGGCACCCTCAAGGCCAAGGCGGTCATCAAGGACGTAGCCCGGGCCCTGGACATCCCCTTCGAGGACTCCAACAACATAGCCAAGCTGGTGCCGGAAGACCCCAAGATGAACCTGGCCAAGGCCTTCGAGCAGGAGCCCAAGCTGAGGGCCCTGGCCCAGGACCCCCGCTACGCGGACCTCTTCGAGGCGGCGCGCCGCCTGGAGGGCAAGCACCGGCACGCCAGCTTCCACGCCGCGGGGATCGTCATCGGCAAGACGGAGCTGACGGATTACGTGCCCCTCTACCGGGACCCCAAGACCGGGGCCCTTGCCACCCAGTTCACCATGGAGCAGCTGGAGGAGTGCGGCCTGGTCAAGA
>CAYTYG010000004.1:19016-25180 GCA_964441515.1 uncultured Treponema sp. | reverse complement strand
GAGGGGGGTGGAGTACGCGGATCTCAGGCCGCGGTTTTTTTGAAAAACAGCCCCAAAACCGCGTAGGACGCAGCGCCCGCAAGAATCGCGTCCATGGCTACGACGCTGGTGAACCGGAGATGGGCGAACTGCACGATGAAGCCGACGGCCGCCCCGATGGCCCACGCGGCCAGGGGGAGAATTCGCATATCCGGGGCCGCCTCGACGCCGTCGGGGTTATAGGAGCCTCCCGCCTTTTTCCGGAAGAGGAAGTAATCGACGATCATGACGGCCGCGGCCGGGGGAACCAGAATCGCGATCACCCCCAGGAAAGCTTGGAATCCGCCCGCCGTATTGATCCCCAACAGGGCCAGGATCGTGCCTACGGACCCCGAGACCGCGGTGATGACCACCTTGTTGAGCTTGGGGAACATCGCGTTGAGGGATAGGGCGCCGGAGTACAGGTTAACGTCGTTGGTGGTCCACGAGGCCAGGAGTATCGTCAGCACGGCCATGACGGTCCAGAGGGGGGATCCTCCCTGCATCATGATCTTGGAGAAGTCGAACTCCCCGCCGGCGCCCTTCACCATGACGGCTCCCAGGCTGAGGACGACCGGGAAGCCTATTCCCATTCCGAAGAACATCCCCCACCCGGCGGAGGACTTGTTCTTGGCGTACCGCGTCACGTCGGGAGTGACGATGGCGCCTATCACGAAGGATCCGACCAGGAGGGACACGGCCGCCCCGAAGGGCATGGCGTTCTGGGAAGCCGAAGCCCCGGCGGCGGGGAAACCCGCCATGTACTGCCGGATTATCGTTGCGACGAGCATGAGGACGATAAGGGGCATGGCGAAAACGGATAGCTTCTCGATGGCCTTGAATCCCACGATGGCCGTCAGGGTGATGAGGAAGCCCCCCAGAATGGTGTAGAACCATGCGGGAAGCCCCTTCCCCAGGACCAGAAGGAGCCCGCCGTCCCCGAAACCCGACACCATGAAACCGAGCTGTACGCCGAACCACCCCCAGAGGGCGAAAAAAAGCACGATCTGGAGTATTCCGGCTCCGATTCTGCCGAAGGTGAAACGGGCCGTCAGCCCGGTAGACAGCCGCGTCGCAGCGCCCAACATGCCGGTGAGGACGGACAGGGCTCCCAGCACGAGGGCGGCGCAGACGTAGACCGCCACGGCCCTGCCCAGGGGCATGGGGCCGGAAATCAACCCGGCCAGGAAGAACGTGGGCAGGCACATGGCGCTGCCCCAATAGACCATGCCGATGCCGAACCAGCTCTTGCCTTCCTCGACGGGTACGGGCTTCGCCCCGTAGTCCTCCGTGAGGGACGATTTAGGGACCGTCTTTCCTTCCATCTTTTTCTCCTTGCTTTGGGGGATTCGATATCCTCAACGGCGGCGAAGCTCGCCGGCCGCTTTGACCCGGAAGCGCACGGCGTTGGAGGGCAGGTACGCCAGGGGTATCTCCTCGAGCTCCACCACCGTAACGGTGGACTCCTCGGCGCCGGCCCGGACGGCCTCCGCCACGGCCTTCGCCTTCACCTCCTCGATCACCGCTTCCCGCCCCCGGCCGGCCACGTCGAAGACCCCGTCGATACCTCCGGAAACCTGGGAAATGGCCGCGCCTATCGCGTTCGCGACGTCGAAGTGCCCGGGGCGTATCACCTCGCTCGCGCCGCCCAGGTCGTCGGGCAAGAGGACGCTACCGCCGCCCACCAGGATCACGGGCACGCCCTCGGAGGAAGTCTTCACCTTGTCGATCGTCTCCTCCACCATCCTCTTCATGACGGAGCAGGCCCTGCGGGCCATGGCTTTGTCGACCGAGGAAGCCTTGGACGGGTCTCCCAAGTTCGCCAGGCCCGCGGCTACGGCCACGTCGCTGGCGGTCAGCGTCCTTCCCCCGAAGACCAGGGCCTCGGACACGATCCGGTAGCCCACCGAGCGGGGACCCACGGATACGGGATCGGCGTCCGGGTCCACCAGGGAGCCTCCTCCCAGCCCTATGGATACCAGGTCGGGCATGCGGAAGTTGGTGCGCACCCCGCCCATCTCGACAGCAGAGCTCGACTCCCGGGGGAATCCTTTGCGAAGGACTCCTATGTCCGTGGTCGTCCCGCCCACGTCCACGACGACGGCGTCGAGGGTCTTGGACAGGTAGGCGGCCCCCCGAAGGGAATTCGTAGGGCCCGAGGCGATCGTGAGGACGGGGTAGCGTTTGGCGTACTCGATGGACATGAGGGTTCCGTCGTTCTGGGTGATGAACAGTTCGGCTTTCACGCCGCGTTTGGCCAACGCCGACTGGAAGGAACCGTAGGCCTTCTCCGCCAGGCTACGTATCGCGGCGTTGAGAATGGCCGCGTTTTCCCGCTCTATGAGCCCGATGCTCCCGATCTCCCGGGAGAGCGTGACCGGAAAGTCCGGCCCCAGGACCTCCTGCGCGAGCGCCCGCGCCATTTCCTCGTGCTCGGCGTTCACGGGGGCGAAGGCGGACGATATGGCCAGGGCCTGCGCCCCGTTCCCGCCGGCCTTGTCGAGGGCCCTGCGTATCTCGTCCTTGTCGGGAATCGATATAGGGGCGCCCGAGTACTCGTAGCCTCCTCGGACGACGGCCCAGGGTCCCTGAACGACTCCAAGGAGGTCGGCCGGCCATTCCGTGAAGGGGGGAATCGAATGCCCCGAGGGCCCGGAAAGCCGCAGAACGGCCACCCGGGAGAGATCCCTACGCTCTACGACGGCGTTCGTCGCGTGGGTCGTCCCGAGCATCGCGTCCCGGATATCCCCGGGGGCCACCCGGGAGCCGTCCAGAATCCGATCCACGGCCCGTTCGATGCCCGTGGAGACGTCGGGGGTCGTGGGCTCCTTGCAGGAGGCGACCACCCGGCCCGACTCGTCCAGTATCACGGCGTCGGTGTTGGTTCCTCCCACGTCTATGCCGAGTCTGCATTTCATCGAAGACCTCCCGCCAGCGCCTCGATGGGCGTGTAGTCTATGTCGTACTTGAAGTACCGCGGTCCGACCTGCGCCAGGGCCGCCTCGCTCCGCCAGAAGGGGTTGCAGGGCATTCCCACGATCACGGCCCTCTGCCCGTACTTGAGGCCTTCCGTGGTGATCGGGAACCCCCGTTCCCGGTCCAGGACGGTAATGAGGTCGGGGGTCATGGCGACGGGACGTCCGTCCAGGGCTCCGACCAGGTTCTCATTCTGGAAGTCCAGGACGAAGGTTCGGCCCGAGAAGGAATCCAGTCCCTCGAACCGGACGGAGCCGCGGGTGAAGCCGCTCGTCAGGTCCCGCCGTACATCCACGATCTTGCCCTCGAAGAGGTTGTAGCCCTTCGTGATCCGAAGGACGGACTCCAGCGCGCCCGTTCGGGAAGACCCGGCGGCCAGGATGCTCCCGCCGATCTCCTCGGCTAGGGTCATGGTCCCCCGTATGGCCAGGCGCTTCGTCGCGGCGCCGTCCATCGCGTAGATGCCGAGCATGGAAAAAAGCCCCATGGCTATGGTTGCCGTGCGGGAGAGGACCTCCGCCCATGCGTTGGATGCGGCCTCCAGGACGATCATGTTCCCTTTTTCGTCGCAAACCACCATGGGGGAGGCGGAAACCCCGCCTACGCTGAAGCTGACCATGGGGAGCTCCGGGAAGGCCCTTCCCATACCGTCCCCGTCCACGAGGGGAAGGCCCAAACAGGCCGCCGTATAGATGGGTATGCAGGAATTGAGCCCCCCGGCCTCGATCGAGATGACGGCCTGCGCCTTCTTGCCCAGGTACTTCTCCAGGGCACGGAAGGCTATGGCCGGCTCGTCGCCGTTGGGAAGCTTCTCCAGCATTACCGAGGGGGCCCCCATCGCCGCGGAAGGGATCACGAGATCCCCGTCCCCCAATTCCTCCGCGTCGATGAGCCGCACCGGGCCATGCTTCCGGACAGCCTGCTTGGCCATGAGCTTTCCGATGTAGGGATCCCCTCCCCCGCCGGAACCCAGGACCGCGGCCCCCACGGCGATCTTCTCCACGGCGTCCTCTCCCAGGTACCTCATTCGCTTCCCTCCCCCGTCCCATGGACGTATCCGGATACGCCTCCGGCCCGGCGCCCGCGCGCCCCGTACCCGAGACGATCGATTCCTAAGTCCTTAAGGGCGCCCCCCGCCCCTAATCGGCGCGGCGTCGAGGCCGCGTCCCCACGCGATCCAACCGTTCCGTCATAGAACGTACCGAAGCTGGAACGTATCCCCGCCTATCACAAAGAAGGTTTCCGAACCCAGGAGGCCGTCCACCTTCAACATCTCCTCCTCCACGAAGCGCTGGTAGGAGTGCTCCTCGTTGAACAGGACGATCGAGAGGACGTCGAACCTTCCGCTGACGGCCGCGGCCCCGACCACGCCTTTCAAGGAGTTGATCGCCTTGAGGGCCGCCGTAAGTTTCTGCGGTTGTATCTTGAACCCGATAAAGGCGGATTGGTGATTCTCTATGGCGTTCGGATTCACGAGGCTGATGATCTGGAGCGCCCCGTTCTCGAGCATCTTGTTCACGCGGCTGCGCACCGTGTTCGTCGTAAGCCCGACCTTCTTGGCGACGTCTTGGTACGGAGTGCGCCCGTCCCAGAGATTCCGAATTATCTCGATATCGTTCTTGTCCAGTTTCCGAGCCATTTTTCCGCCTGGAGGCAGGATAATCGTCGTATGCCTTTTTTGTCAATTGAAACATTATCGTTGTTTACTAATTCGAAGTTTTTTCGCAATTTCATTGAGCGATCCCATGGTAAAAAAGAGGCATTTTTTGCTTTTTACACAATCCGACGACAATCCGACGGAACGGCCCGCCGGGTTCCCGGCCTCTCCTCTCGGGCCCCCGGTCCCGGACCGCCCCGGCCCCGAGGGTTTCCTCCGCATACCGGCTGGAGTATATTCTCCCGCATGAGCCTTGAGACTTGCTCCGTGGTGATAAACCCCAGCCGGACGCCGCATCTCGTTTCCCGCCTCGTGCTGCTCCTGGAAAAAAACAAGGCGGGCCGCGTAATCCTGACCCGGGACCGGGATCACTTCGTCCGGGAGATATCCGACTTCGCCTCAAGCCCTCTTCGCAACCTGATAGTCTGGGGGGGCGACGGTTCGGCCCACGCGGCCCTCAACGCCCTGGTCCGCTCCGGATGTTCGGGAAAAAACGTCGGGTTCCTGCGGGGGGGCTCCGGGAACGGAATCCAGGACTCCTACGAGGTCCCCTTCCCGCTGGCCCGGCAGGTGGCCGCGTTCTCCGAGAGCGCGGCGGAGGATTACACCATCGCGGTGGACCTCCTTTCCGTGGACGACGGTACGGGGCCGGTCTACGGCCAGCTCTGCGGGCTGGGTTTCGACGTCCGTGTCCTGGAGCGCCGCTCCCGCCACGTCTCCCGGAAGAGCGGGCAGGCCAAGCCGGGCCTTCGGAACTACATCCTCTCCGGACTCGGTACGGCCCTTTTCGAGCCCCTCTCGGACGGCCGCTCCTACCACCTGGACCTGATGGAGGGCAAATTCGCCCTGCGGGGCCAGAGGACGAACGCGGAGTTCCCCTTCGACGGGCTTTCCATGGACGTGAGCCCCGTCATGTTGGAAATCGGCACCCGGCCTTATTACGGCGGACTTTTCAAGGTCTGTCCGGACGTGGTCTGCAACGACGGCTACATGGACCTGTACCTCTTCAACTTTTCGAGCAAGCTGGACATCCTGCTCAACGCCCTCAGCCTCTGGAACGGCTGGCATTCCAACATCAACTCCAAGTTCGCGCGGTCCGGCAAGCCGCTTATCGAGCGCTTCGAGATACGAAAGGCCCGAATATCCTCGGACGGGGACTTCCTGTGGCACGTGGACGGGGAGAGGCGGGAATGCCTCCGGCGCGGAGACGGCCGGGCCTTCCTGGATGTGAGCGTCCTGTCCGAGGCCATCTCCTTCCTCGTGCCCGCGGGATTCTGGAGGAAGTTCCACGCCTACGACGGCCTCCATCCCGGGGGAGCCGACGAAGCCCGGAGGGCGTCCCCTCCTTCCGCCGCCCGAGAATAGCGCCCCCGTCGGGGGAACCCCGGATTTCCCCCGGCTTGCCTCCCCGCCGGGCCCGTCAGTATCCTTATCCCGTTCCAACGGCGAAGGGAGGTCCCATGCCAAGCTACAGGAATCTCGTGTTCAAGGGCGGAGGAGTCCGGGGAGTGGC
>CAYTYG010000004.1:0-19006 GCA_964441515.1 uncultured Treponema sp. | reverse complement strand
GAATACCTGTACCGGGAGGGCCTGGTGCGGTCCCTGGAGCGCACCGCGGGAACCTCCGCCGGGGCTATCACGGCCGCCGTCCTGGCCCTCAACTTCGAGCGGTTCGAGGATGTCAAGTCGATCAGCGATTCCCTGGACTACCGGGAGGTTCCCGGGGAGGAGGACGTTTCCCCGGATACCTTGAAGAAGGCGAAAGAGGACAAGCTCATTCTCAAACGCCAGATCGAAAACCTGTTCCGGAACGCCCAGAGCACCCTTCGGCTTGTGCAGGAAATGGGCTGGTATTCCAGCGCCTACCTCTACGAGTGGCTGCGGGAAGTCATAGCCGGCCGGTTCATCGTGAAGAAGGATGCGTACACCTTCCGGGACTTCCGGGATCCCAGGCTGCACGAGGGCGGGCGGCCCTTCCTGGATCCCTACATCACGGGCTCGGACATCTCCAACCGCACCGTGCGTATCTTTTCCTACGAAACCACCCCGGACATGGAGGTGGCCCTGGCGGTCCGCATCTCCATGTCCATACCGATATTCTTCGAGGCCGTTCCGTTCCGGTACCCGGGGACGAACAAGGACCAGATCTACGCGGACGGGGGAGTCTTCTGGAACTACCCGATAACGATATTCGACGACGAGAAGTACGTCCGCAGGCTCTCGGACGGGATCAATCCCGAGACCCTGGGCTTTTTCCTCTTCAACTCCCCGGAGCATACGCGCTACAAGCCGGTGAACAACCTCATGGACTACGTGGGGGCCCTCTTCGAATCCCTGCTCCTTGTGCAGGACCAGTTCACCCTCTACGGCACCCGGAACAAGGACCGAACCATATTCATAAACGACATGGGCATCCAGCCCACGCAGTTCGATATCAGCCCCGGGGACAAGGCGTATCAGAGCCTGTACGCCTCCGGGCTCGAGGCCGCCCTGGACTTCTTCTCCAACCGCATCAACCTGGACATGCTGATCCACAAGGTAGGCGAGAGGCTGGGCTGGAAGGGGACGGAGTACTGAAGCAAGCCGGCGGAAAGGCGGTCTTGCCTTACTTCCGCTCGACAACCAGAAGGCTCGCGTCGTCCTCGACGGGGAGGGTCTTCCTGCGGATTCCCGTATATCTCCGGAAGGATTCCACGAAGTCGTCCAGCCCCGATCCGCGCAGGCTGTCCGAGAAGGACCCCAGGTTCCGAAGGCTCTGGTCCAGGTTCCCCGAGTCGAAGGCGTCCACAAGGCCGTCGGAAGCCAAGAAAAGCCGATCCCCGGGCTCCAGGACCCCCCCGGCCTCCTCGACCTGTATATCCGTACTGATCCCTACGGCCGCGCCCCGGGTGAGGTGTATCTCCATCCCGCCCCGGGCCTTCAGGACCAGCGCGGGGACGTGTCCGCCGCGGACCACCCTGTACTCGCCCGTCTCCTGGTCGAGCGTGCCGTACCCTATGGAGAAGAAGCTGGTCGGCATGGAGCATCGCTCGCAATAGCGCTCATATAAAGCCGCCAGCACTTCCGGGGGCGTCGGGACCCTCCCCCCCGAAACCCTGCCCAGGTCCGGGAGCACGTCGTGAAGGGCGAAAGCCATCATGGAGGCCAGGAGTCCGTGTCCCATGACATCCACGCTGTAGAACGCGATCTTTCCTCCCCCCGCGGGGAAAACGCCGTATATATCCCCGGAGCCCGAGGGGCAAGGTTCCAGGAATCCGCCCACCCGGAAACGGGGGCCCGCGGCGTCGGGACCGGGAAGCATGGAGATCAAGGTTTCGTTCGCCCTTTCCGCCGAGGACGCCAGGATGCGGCTCTCCCGCTTTCCCATGGTGCGAAAGACCACCAGCCGGCCGTATTCGCTCCCGTCCGCACGGAGGAGGCTCTCCATGTCCGCAACGACCCCGGAGGTTCCGCATCCCACAACCCGTATCCCTTCCATCCGCTCCCTTGGCACGCCGTCCGGAATATCCAGGATCCGGGAGAGGGGCAGGCGGGACAGGTCGGAATCCGATCCCAGGCCGAGGATCGCCACGGCGGATGCGTTGGCGTGGGCCACCCGGACGTTGGCGTCCGCGATCAGGGCGGGATCGTCCAGGGCGTCGACCAGGGACATGGCTCCGTAAAGCTCCCGCCTCTGGGGATCCCCGCTCCTGGGACGCGATAACGCGATCTGTACATTCGCCAGAAGCTCTTTCTGGCTGAACGGCTTTATCAGGTAGGCGGCCGGATCGGCTGCGGCGGCCCGGGCCAGGGTTTCCGAATCGGAGTAGGCCGTCAGGAAGATCACCGGGGTATCCCGGACGGCCCGTATGGATTCCGCCACCTGCACCCCGTCCGTTTCGCCCCGTAGTTGTATATCCATCAGGAGGAGATCCGGATCGTAGCGGGCTACCGCGTCCACCACGTCCTCTCCCATGTCCAGCACATCCACAACGGTGTATCCGCCGTTCTCCAGTCCCTCCCGCACCTCCATCGCGGCAAGAGGCTCGTCCTCCACGATGAGGATCTTTTTCGAATTCATTTTTCCTCCATCCTTTCCATCCTCGTTCCGGGTAAGGGAACGCGACCGGTCCGGCGGGAGCCGGACGGCAATACAAGACGTTCGATGCGATGGGGGAAGGAGGGGAAGACGGGATAGGATCCGCTTCGGAAATCCAATACCCCCCGGAACACTCGTCTATGAATTCCCTCAGGAAGTCACTGGAAACGCGAAATACGCGTTTCCAGGAAACAACCTTTTGAGTACGCAAGGAATTCAAGCCAACGTGCCCCGGAGAGGTCCTGGAAGTTCCCAGTATCCTCGGCAGAATGCCAGGGCGTTTTACATGGGGCGATTCTATATCAAATAACAAAGCGTATCAATCGATTCATGAGATATATCAATCGCTAACAAACGCCGGGTCCCCAAAGCCCAGGCCGGGAGAGGGATTGCCGCATACGGGGCTTCCCGGGACTTCTTTCCTGTTGACAGGGCCGTACTATTTCGATATTTTAATATTATTCGAATTATCGAACAAGGAAACAGGATGAACGATGTTTTCCGGGCCCTCTCCGACCCTACCCGGAGGGAGATCCTGCAGCTTCTGAAAAAGGGAGACTTGAACGCCGGACAGATAGCCTCGGCGTTCCCGATAGGGAAACCGGCGATCTCCCACCACCTCGGAATTCTGAAGGCCGCGGACCTGGTGGCGGCCGAGCGCTCCGGGCAGAACATCGTCTACTCGCTCAACACCACGGTTTTTCAGGAAGTGCTTACATGGATTTACGGCATACGGAACACGCAGGGAGGAGATCGATGAAAGGCGGCAGACTGATCCTGGTTTTTGCGGCTCTGTCCCTGGCCGGGACCGTACTGGCTTATTTTCACCTGCCGGAAACCATCCCCCTGCACTGGGACTACTCCGGGCGTATCGACAACTGGGGCCCCCGGTGGAGCATCCTGCTCCTGGGCGCGCTGCCCCTCGCGACGGCCCTCCTGATGCGCGCCCTTCCCCGCATCGATCCGAAGCGGGATTCCTACAGGAAGCACGAAAAGACCTACGAGGTCATCCAGGTCATCGTAGTCCTCATGCTGGCCGGCGTGAGCTGGATCTCCGTGGCCTCCGGCCTGGGTGTACCGATGGACGTGGGCGTCCTGGTCCGAATCCTCATCGGGGTATCCTTCATCGGGCTGGGGAACTTCATGGGGCGTTTGAAGCGGAACTACTTCGTCGGCATCAAGACGCCCTGGGCCCTGGCGGACGACGAGGTCTGGCGGAGAACCCACAGGTGCGGGGGATGGGTCTTCGTGGGTATGGGGGCGGCGTTCCTCGTTTCCCTGGCGGTGCCGCCGGGGCCGGCGCTGGGCGTCGTTACCCTGGTTCCGACGATAGGGGGTGTGGTCTTCCTCTTCCTGTACTCCTGGCTGCAATGGCGCAAACTGCGCGGCGATGAATGGCCCGGGTCCCGGGGAGGAATATCCTGAGGTCCCGGACCGGGGATTGAGGCGAACTTTCCTTGGGATCGCATGCTCCGGCACGGTTTTCAACCGTTTGCCAAGGATGTTGACTATTTTCTAGAAGTACTTACAATAGGGTGTAGTGGACCTGCCCGGATTCCGATACTTTTCCGGGAACGGACTCCCAACGAACTACCCAAACCCGAGGCCGTCCGCAGCATGAAGACCAAAGCCCCCGCGCGCAAGGAATCGCCCGAATCCACCCTTCGGGACGAAGGCTACGACATACTGCAGGAACGATACGACGCCCTGACGCGGGAGGGGGCGGATCTCAAGGCGCGCAGGAAGTTCATCACGGCCGTCTTCCTGGCCAAAAATAGGGCCATCCGCGACCGGGACTTCCGCACCCTGGAGCCCCGCTCCATCGAGAGCGATTACCTCCGGCCCCGAAAGGACCTGAGTTCCTTCGTGCTCCGAAACTGGGTCAACGGCGTCTTCCTGCCCTCCCTGAAGCCGGGGCTCGCGGACGACCTTTTTCTCTTCGGGCTGGGGCGGATGTTCTCGGCGTACAACGACGTGGGCGTCCAGTCCTGCACGGACGCGGACCTGAACTTCGTTATCAAGAACGGGGTCTCCCCTGCGAATCGGGCTCTCCTGGAGAAGGAGCTTCTCAAGCTCCGGAAGGAGGTCTTCGACCTCTTCGGCATCCTGATCGAATTCAACCCGGATTACACCATACAGGACGAGACCGCCCTGGACGCCGCCTTCACCAATCCCGATCCCGCGAAGCGCCTGGGCAGCGCCCTCTTCTATAAAAGCAATGAAAAGAGCATCTTTGTCTTCAAGGACCACCCGGACCTGAGGGTAAAGCTCTTCTCCCGGGTGAGCTCCCTGCCCGACTCCTGCCTCTTCGAACACTTCCTGGGGGCCCAGAGCGGGAAGAACTCCTTCATGAAGATCCGGATGGACAGGGAGCCCCTGGCCGTCCTGGAGGATTTCACCTGCGAGCAGACGCAAACCCGCGCCGTGATCGGCTCGCGGTCCTTCGGCCAGTACTGTTTCAAGAACCTTCGGAAGGCGCCCTTCCTCTCGCCCCCGGTCTGGTATTTCTCCATGAAATACTTCGTGAACCGGGTATACGACTACGTCTGCGCGATGCGGAACGTTGGCTACTCCCTGGAACAGATAGGCTTCGACTCCGAGGATTCCCGGGGAGGCCCCGACCCGGATTACTTTTTCCTGCGGAACGCCCACAAGCTCATGCTCTACCTCCAGGAGCTCATCCAGCTGAGCGTCACGTCCTACGGCATGGAATGCGATTACTCCTATATCTCCCGGCCGCGTTTTCTCAGGTTGATGGAGATAAACGGCGACAAGTTCCGGGAGAACTTCGAGGAGCTTGTCGTGGGGGGCGGCCTCCTTCAGCCGTCCAGCCGGGAGAAGTACCGGAGGCTCAAGCGAAAGATTCGGGAAAAGGCGAGGGACCGGTTCCTGGAGGGGGAGATCGAGGAGCTGCGCCGGCTTCCGAAGGGTTTCCGGTACGAAACCATTTTCCGCGACTCCGCGCGCTTCCGGGCCTGCGTACCCTATTCCTGGGCGGACCTGGGCTACTTCGTTTTCAACATCCTCGCCGTCCGGATATGCCAGATCGTGGACACCCGCCTCGTGCCTCCCCTGAACCGGCTGGACCTCGAGGCCTCGGAGGGCGGAAAACGGAAGAAGCGGGTGCGGACCCGGGAAACGGAAAAACAAGGAGGGACAGTATGACGAAGAAGGCGATATCCACGGAAAAAGCCCCGGCGGCGATCGGACCCTACAGCCAGGCGATCCGCTGCGGGGATCTCGTGTTCCTTTCCGGGCAGCTGGGCTTGGATCCCCGGACCGGGGCCTTGGCGGAGGGCGTCCGCGCCCAGACCGAACGGGCCTGCGCCAATTTAAAAGCCGTCCTCGAGGCCTCCGGGTGCTCGCCGGAGAACGTCGTCAAGACGACGATCTTCCTGGCGGACATGAAGGACTTCGCCGTCGTCAACGAGGTCTACGGATCCCTCTTCCCCGATTCCCCGCCTGCGCGGTCGACCGTCCAGGTGGCGGCGCTGCCCAAGGGCGGCCTCGTGGAGATCGAAGCCGTCGCGGCGGTCGCCTGAGGCGGAGGCCCGGACGGGGGTTCGCGCCTTCCCTCACGGGAAAGACGCCTGTAGCCTCCCGTCCGGATCGAAAGCCCAAGAAACCGCCGCGAGCTCCCGAAGCTCCCGGGCCCCGCTCCGCTCGACCCGGACGGAAACCCAGGGCAGCCGGACCTTTCCCCCGATCAGGTAGGACCGCAGGGGACCCGGCTTTTCCGGCAGCTTGAGAAGCTCGCTTCCCTTCCCGTCCGTCAACCGCACCAGAAGATATTTATCTCCTCCGAACAGGGATGCCAAGGGCCCGGAAAGCTCCAGGATGCGCGCCTCCAGGGAGCATTCCCGGCTTTCCACCTCGATCTTCGAGAGGACGGGAACCGCGTTCCGGTCCGGGACGGAGAAGTCCCCCCGGGATGCGGAATCCGTCACGGCATACGGCACGAAACGGGCGATCTCCCGCCCCGGCGCAAGGGGGTGCCAGGCGCAGGCCTCCTGTCCGGCCAAGACCAACGCGGTCAGTCCCAGCAGCGTCAGGGGTATCCCGAAGCACCGGGGGAACGCGAAAGAGAAAACGCCCAGAACGACCCACGCGCCGGCCCAGATCCAGAGGGAATGCTCGGCCAGAAGAGGCTTGGGCGGGAGGATGAGTAGCCCGGCCCCGGAAGCGACGACGGCGGAAAGGGAGAGAAAGATCATGCTCACGGCCCGGCGGGATTCGGCCCCCCGGCGCCCGAGCCGCGCCGCCAGGGCCCGGATTGAGGAGACGGCCGTCCAGCCGGCGGCGGCGCCTCCCAGGGCGGCCGCGAGCCATCCGTACCCCGAGGCCGCGAGGCTAGAATCCATAGATCCCGGAGTATTTCCGGTTCAAGTATTCGACGAAGTATCCGGGATTCAGGGGCTCCCCGGTGACGCGCTCGCAGAGCTCCCCGGGAAGGTATGCCGCCCCGGGGGCGTGGACCTTGGCCCGAAGCCATCCCAGGATCGCCGGGTAATCCCCGGCCCGGAGTCTCTCCTCCAGATCCAGGTCTTTTCCCAGGGCATGGACGAACTGGGCCGCGTAGAGGTTGCCCAGGGCGTAGCTCGGGAAATACCCGATAAGTCCGGCCGACCAGTGCACATCCTGGAGGCATCCGCGCGCGTCGTCCGGAGGTGTCCGGCCCAGAAGCTCCCGGGCCCGGTCATTCCAGGCGGCGGGGACGTCCCGGGCTTCCAGGCGGCCGGAAAGGAGGTCGGACTCCATCTCAAAGCGCAGGATGATGTGGAGGCCGTAGGTCACCTCGTCGGCTTCCGTGCGGATGAAGGAGGGTTCGACGCGGTTCGCCCCCCGGACAAAGTCTTCCAGGGACACGCCGGAAAGGGCGCTTCCCAGGACGGCCCTCAGGGCCGGGAATTCCCGGGACCAGAACTCCCGGCTCCGGCCGATCACGTTCTCCCACATCCGGGACTGGGACTCGTGTATGCCCATCGAAGCCCCGTCCGCCAGGCAGGTGCCGGCATACGCCTCGCCGGGGTCCAGTCCCTGCTCGTAGAGGGCGTGCCCGGTCTCGTGGATGGTGGAAAAGAGCCCGGAGAGGAAGAAGTTCTCCTCGTACCTCGTGGTTATGCGGACGTCCGAGCACCCCAGGGTGGCGGTGAAGGGATGGGCCGTCGTATCCAGCCGGCCCCTTTCCAGGTCGTAGCCCAGGACTTCCATAAAATAGCGGCTCGCGGCCGCCTGGTCCGCCACGGGACAGCGCCGGCGCAGGAACGAGTCGTCCACCTGGGGGCGGGACCGTATCCGTTCCAGGAGGGAAACCAGGCTCTCCCGTAGGGACGAGAACACCCTGCGCGTTGCTTCCTCGCAGTTCCCGGGCTCGTAGAGGTCCAGAAGGACGTCGTAGGGCTCTTTGGAGGGGTCCAGGCACGCGGCGGCCCGCTTGGCGAGGTCGACTATGCGCTCCAGGTGGGGCAGGAAAGAGGGAAAGTCGTTTCTCCTCCGGGCTTCCGCCCAGGCCGCCTGGCCCAGGCTCGCGGCGCGGGCCGTCTCGGCCACGAGGTCTCCGGGCAGCTTTACCTGGCGGTCGTAAACCCGCCGGAGCGCCCGGAGAAAGGACCCGGCCGTCGGGTCGAGGTCCGGATCGCCCAGGGGATTGCCGGTGGTGGAGCCCAGGACCTCCAGGAGCTTCCCTATTTCAGGGTTCACGGCCTTTTCATGGGCCAGGCCTTCCAGAAGGGCCGTCTGCTCGGCTCTCTCCCGGACGGCGCCGGCGGGCATGTGGGTCTCCTGATCCCACTGGAGCACCTCCGCGACGTGGGACACCAGGACCCGTTCCCGGTCCAGGGCGATCAACCTTTCCAACTCGGATTTCATGGAAACCACCTTGCCGAGGATTGACGCCCGGGGGCGCCGTAGACAAACGCGCCGGGCCGGCGGGCGGGGAAAAAATACTACCACCCCCCGGACGTTGACGCAAGGATGGTTTACCGCCAAAATGTCGCCAAGGAGCATGTCGTGGACGAAACCGCCCCCAAGAAACGCCGCTTATTCCCCCGCCTCCTACTGGCGCTCGTCTTGCTTATCCTCCTTGCGGCAGCCAGCCTTCTTGTATGGTCCCTCCTGGACCGAAGTCCCGTGACGGACGCCCTGCCGGACGGTTTCTCCGCCTATGTCCGGGTGGCTTCCGCGGGGGATTTTTTCGATTCCGTCCTGGGTCTGGAGACGGCCGACGTCCTCCTGGCGTCCCCCCAAGCCTCGGGGGCCCGCGTCCTCCTGGACGCCCTCCGCACGGAGCCCTTCCTGCGCTCCCGGACCTTCCGGGTCCTGGCGGACGTCCGCATGGACGGGGCGTTCTACGGGGAATCGTACCTCGCGGTCGTGGACCTTGGAATACGCTCGGCGCTGACCCGGCTCTCCCCCTTCCTGGGCCCTTGGCTCAACGTCCCCGGGCTTTCCTATTCCCGAACCTCCGGCGTCTCCCGCTTCACCTACAAGACCGGGAACACCGTCCTCCACGCGGCTGCCCGGAAAAACCTCTTCCTTCTGTCCGGAGACGAGGGACTCCTGGAACGGGCCCTGGCCCAGCCGGCCGAGGGAAGGGACGCCCAGACCGCGGAGATCCTGGCGCGCCGGGCTCCCAAGGACATACGCATACTGCTGCGAACGAGCGAGCTGTTGGCGGGGCTGGAGGGGAAGGACACCGCCCTAGGGCGCTTCCTCGGAAGCCTTTCTTTCCCGGGCTTCGCGGCCGTGGATCTTTCCGCCACGAACTCGGCGGTCCGGCTCTCCCTGGAGCTTCCCGCCGCCTCGGAGGTACCCGCGCTGGGAGAGTTCCTGGCGTCGCGCTCCAAGCCCCCGGCCGTGCTATCCTCCCTGCCCGCCTCCACGGAGTATTTCTCCGTGCTCTCCGCAGGCCCCCTGGGGAAGCTGAAGGACGCCGCCCTCCCCCTCCTCGGGCCGGAGGCGACCCAGGCCTGGTCCCGCGCGGACGCCGCGGCGAAGGCGGCGCTTGGGATGAACCTGGAGGAGCTCCTGCTCTCCTGGACCGGGGACGAACTGGGGGTGTACGGGGTGGCCGGCCGGCCGGAGCCCGTGTTCTTTATAAAGATCCGGGACGAGGCCCGGAGGCGCCGGGTCTTCCGGGACGTCTTCGAATCCGGAACCCTGGGTGTCGACGACGAGGCGGTCCTGGACGGCATCCGGGTCCCGCGCATCGTCTTCCCCTGGTTCCTTCGCGCCCTCCTGTCCGCCCTGGGGGCGGACGTCCCCCAGCCCTATTACCTCGCGGAGGACGGGTACTTCCTGCTCTCCGCGTCCGCGGAAGCCCTGGTGGCCGCGGCCCGGGACGGCCGGGGAGGGAAAGTCCTGCCCCGAACGGATTCTTGGCGCGGGGTGTCCGGGGGGATCCCCTCGGACTCCGCCGTGATGATCTACTATTCCCTGGACCGGAGCGTGCCGTTTTTCCTCCGCGGCCAGGGCGCCCTTGCGGATTTCCTCAAGCAGTACGCCGTGGGGACCGCCTCCCTGCGCTTCGACGGCGGGACCATGCGCCTTGCCCTCTCCGCGGTCTCCTCCGGGGGCCGGGGGATCCAGGAGATACCGGGCTTCCCCGTCCGGACGGAAAAGCGGCCCACGGGAGGAATCCGGGCCGCCCGGGGGTCCGACCGCAGGGTGCGGCTCTACTGGCTGGAGGAGGGGAGGACGCTGAAGGTCTACCTTCCGGCCTCGGGGGTGCGGAACTCCGTGGAGATGGACGATGAAGGCTACTTCGTCCTGGAGTCCGACGCGGACGGCGCCGTGACCGCCGTCTGGGCGGCCTCGAGGCGCGGGTCGGTCTGGAGGCTGGACCCGGACCTGGGCGCCCTGGAGGGCTTCCCCCTGGCCACCGGCGCCCGCCCGGCCGCGGCGCCCACCCTGGCGCGTCTGGCGGCGGCCGGAAGGCCGGCCGGACAGCAAAGCCTGCTCTTGCCGCTCAAGGACGGCGGCGTCCTCACCGTGGACCCCGCGGCCGCCGTGGGCTCCCTGCCCGTCACCTTCGAGGACCCCCTGTCCTCGCCCCTGGCCCACTGGAACGGCGTCCTGGCCGCGTACCCCAAGAGCTTCGAGGGATCCCTCTGGGTCCTCGACTCCTCGGGCGCGGTCCTGCCGGGATGGCCCGTGCGGCTGTCCGGGCTGGGGTACGGATCCCCCGTCCTGGCCCCCCTGGGAGGCTCGTTCCGAGCGGCCTTCCTGACCCAGGCCGGGGAGTTCTCCGTCTGGAACGACCGCGGCGAGATCGTACCCGGCTTCCCCGTATTCCTTCAAGGCGTATTCTACGGAACGCCCATCTTCGCGGGGGGCTTCTTCTGGACGGCGTCCGAGTCGGGCACCCTCTACCGGGTCGGCATGGACGGCGCGATGTCGAGCCTCGAGGTGCGGGGCATGGGAAGCCGGGAGCCCGTGCTCGCCGCCCAGGACATAGACCGGGACGGAAACCCGGAAATCTTCGTCTCCGGGGAGGGCAACGCCCTCTTCGGGTTCACCCCGGGCCTGGAGCTCCTGAGGGGCTTCCCGGTTCCCGGAACGGGCCGGCCCGCGTTCGCGGACCTGAACGGGGACGGCGTCCCGGAGCTCCTGTCCACGGGGGTGGACGGGACGATACGCGCGGCGTCCTTCAAGAGCCTTTAACGGAGGAGTCCATGACGAGCCTTTCGCGGACAAGGCGCTGGGCGCCTATCCTGGTTCTGGCCGCGGCCCTTGTCGGCTGTAAGAGCGTTCAGAGCGATCTGGCCGTGGAGCGGCTGCCGGAACACGCCTTCGCGGCGTTGGACGGGTACGAGTCGGAGCTTGTGCTCCTGGAGGCCGAGCCGTCCCCGGACGCCCTGGCGCGCCTGCGCGGGCGCATGTCCGCCGCGGCTTCCCAGCCCGTGCTGGAGCGGACCTTCGCCTCCCGGCTGGCGGCCCTGACCGGGCGCGCCGCCCTCCTGGCGGGGGACCGCGCGTCCGCGGAGAAGGATCTCAAGAAAGCCCTGTCCCTAAATCCCGGGGACGAACTGGCGCGGGTTCTGGAGGCGAGGCTCGAGAGGAACGCCGCCAAGCGCCTGGAGCTCCTGGAAGCCGCCCTGGCCGCCTCGGACGGCCAGAAGAGGCTCCAGGCGGAGAAAGGCCGCCTCCTTGCGTCCTCGGGCCGATACGCCGAGGCCCTGGCCGCCTTCGACGCAAGCCTTCCCTTCCTACCGGAGGCCTACGAACGGGCCTTCGGGGCGGAGCGCAGGCGGGCCTTGGCCCTTCGGGACGCCTCCGGCTCCGCGAAGGGAGGCGGTTCCCTGCTCTCGGACAGGAAGCTCACCCTGGAATCCATGGCGGCGCTCGCCCAGGAGGAGAGCCCCCTCGTGGATTTCCTGACCGGCGGCAAGACCTGGGCTTCCGGCGTACTCTTCGAGCGGCTTCGGGGCGGCGGCTACTTCCCGGACCCCTCCGCTCCCGGCTCCGCGGTCGTGCGGCGGGGAGACGCTGCCTTCTTCCTCTGGCGCCTCGTCGCGAACCGCAAGAACGACCGCACGCTCCTGGTCCGGTATTCCGCCCGGTACGGATCCCGTCCCGACCCGGTCAGCCCCGTGCCGGACGTCCCCCTGGTATCCCCCTGGTTCGACGCCGTGCTGGGCTGCGTGGAGCGGGAGATCATGGAGCTCCCGGACGGCCGGAGGTTTTTCCCGGAGGATCCCGTGACGGGCCTGGAGTTCTACCGTTGGATCCGAAAGGCGTCGGAGCTGTGACGGACGGGGAACGGGCGGCGGACGGATGTTCCTGAGGGAGCTTACCCAGAGCGTATCCTCGCTGAAGGGAGCCGGACCCTCGGTATCCGCGCGGCTTGCCCGATTGGGCATCTTCACGGTATCCGATCTCCTCCTGCACGCCCCCCGGGACTACGAGGACCGTTCCCGGGCCGTTTCCTTCCGGGAGGCCGTCCGCACGGGAAGGGCCAACACGGTGGGCGAAGTGGCCGCCCATGAGTGGTTCGGGTACGGGCGCTCGCGCACCCTGAAGATACTGGTGGACGACGGGAGCGCGGCCGCCGCCCTGGTCTGCTTCAACCGGGGTTTCCTGGCGGACCGGCATCCCGTGGGCTCCCGGGTGCGCGTGACGGGCGCCTTCGCCCTCCGCTTCCGGGAGCTGCAGTCCACGTCCTTCGAGATCGAGGCCGTCGCGGAGGGGCAGGGCCCCGAGGCGGGAATACTCCCCGTCTACCCCCTTACGGAGGGCCTCTCGCAGGGAACCCTCCGCAGGCTTGCCGCCCGGGCCCTCGCGGAGTACGGGCGCCGCGTCGAGGACGAGATTCCCCCGGGCATACGGACGCGGCGCGGCCTGTATCCGAAAACCCGGGCCCTCTCGGAGCTCCACGCCCCTTCCTCGATGGAGGCCTCCGCGGAGGCACGGCGCGCCCTAGCCTACGAAGAGCTTTTCTACCTCCAGGTGATGGTCCGGCGCCGCGCCCTTGCCCGCTCCGAGCGGCCCGCGGACCGGACGGTAACGGCCGCCGCGGACCGGCAAAACCTGCGGGTCCGCCTGCTGGAGCGCCTCCCCTTCCGGCTCACCCCGGACCAGGAGAGCGTGGACCGGGAGATCGCCGCGGACATGGAAAAGCCCCGGCCCATGGCGCGCTTACTGCAGGGGGACGTGGGTTCCGGGAAGACCCTGGTGGCCTTCCTCGCCGCCCTCCGGGCCATCGAGTCCGGGGGCCAGGCGGCGCTCATGGCCCCCACGGAGCTCCTGGCCCGCCAGCACGCCCAAACGGCCGCCCGCCTCCTGGAGCCCCTCGGAGTCCGGCTGGCCTTCCTGACCGGCAACCTGAAGGACGCATCCCGCCGCCCGCTCCTGGCGGCCCTGGCCGCGGGGGAGGTGGATTTCGTTCTGGGTACCCACGCCCTCTTCTCCGGGGACGTGGAGTACCGCCGTCTTTCCCTGGCCGTCGTGGACGAGCAGCACCGCTTCGGGGTTCTTCAGCGCCTCGCGCTCTCCCATAAAGGCTCCGCCCCGGACCTCCTCATGATGACGGCCACTCCCATCCCGCGCACCCTGGCCCTGACGGTCTACGGCGACCTGGAGGTCTCCACCATCCGCACCCTCCCCCCGGGCCGAAAGCCGGTCCTCACCCACCTGGCCCGGCACGGAAACGAGGCCAAGGTCTACGAGTTCATCCGCAAGGAGCTGGCCGCCGGCCGGCAGGCCTACTTCGTCTATCCCCTGATTTCCGGGAGCGAGACCTCGGAGCTCAAGAACGCCCGGGAGATGGCCCGCCGCCTGCGCGAGGAGATCTACCCGGGGATCCCCGGGGGGCTCATCCACTCCCGCCTTCCGGACGAGGAAAAACGCGCCGTAATGGAGGCCTTTACCCGGGGCGAGTTGAGCTACCTGGTGGCCACGAGCGTGGTGGAAGTGGGCGTGGACGTCGCCAAAGCCACGTGCATGGCGGTGGAGCATGCCGAGCGTTTCGGACTGGCCGCCCTGCACCAGCTCCGCGGGCGGGTGGGCCGAGGCGCGGCCCAATCCTACTGCTTCCTCGTCTATTCCCGGGACCTCACCGAGGAGGGCAAGCGGAGGCTGCTGGCCATGAAGGAAACCTCCGACGGCTTTTTGCTGGCCGAGGAGGATCTCCGGATCCGGGGGCCCGGGGAGATCGCCGGCACGGCCCAGTCCGGATCCCTGAGGCTTGCCTTCGCGGACCCCGTGCGGGACGCGGCCCTACTGGAGGAAGCCCGGGCGGACGCGGCGGACGCCGTGGACGGAGATCCCGGCTTCCTGGAGCCGGAGCACCGAGTCCTGAGGGAAGTCCTGGAGCGCGCCAGCCCCTTTCCCGCGGAGGTGGCGGGAAGATAACGACCCCGCGGAGATCCCGGTCCGTGTGCGGGAAGATCAGGCTTCCCTGCGGTAGACCAGCCCCTGCCACCCGTTCCGCTTTCGTTCGAACCTCCGGGTCCAGTCCGGGGGCTTCCGCCGGTCGAAGCGGACGGCCTCCGTGGGGCGGCTGACGAACACGAGGCCGGCCCCCGCCTTCGCGGCCCGGCCGGCGCGTTCCCAAACGGAGGAAATCCAGTCATACCCCGGTATGGGCTCCGGCATCTCGAAAAGGAGGTCCGAGGACGCCGCCTCGGTCCGGGAGGGATCCAGCCCGTCCAAAACCGACGCCTCCTGCCGGAAACCCGCGGCCGCGAGGTTCCGCCGTACGGCCGCCCAGTGGAGGCAGTCCCGGGAAACCAGGTCGAGCCGGGCCGGCTCGAAGCGCGCGCAGGCGTAGAGGGCCAGGTGGCCGGGCCCCGAAACCGAGAGAAGGACGCGCCGGGGAAGGCACCCGGCGGCGGCGTTCTCCGCAAGGGAGGCCGCCAGGATCGTCGCGTAGGACGGAGTGTCGAATTCCGGGAGGCCCCAGTACCCGGAGAGCCCGTAGGAAGCACCCGCCAGGTGGTAGTCGGAGCGGCACCGTTCATAGACGGCCAGCTCGTCCCCGGAGGGAGGCGGCTCCCGGCCGCGCCCGCCCGCGAAGACCGTGTGCCCGGGCCCGGTCTCCTCGACCAGGAGGGTAGCGCCGGATCCCAGAACCGCCTCCCGAACCGCCCGGGCTATCGGATTGACGACCACCAAGGCGAAGCGGCCCCCCTCGTTCAGGGCGCCCGGGAGGCGGCGCACCAGGTCCTCGATCACCGGGGGGCCGGCCTTCGCGGGCACGTTGGAGACGACCAGGTCGAACCGCTTGCCGGCCAGGCCGGTCAGGGTCAGCCCCGTTCCGCAGGAGGCGGGATTTATGCCGTTGCGCTCCGCGTTGTGCCGGGTAAACGCCGCGGCCAGGGCATCCCGGTCCCGGAAGTGCACCTCGGTTCCCGGCGCGGAGACGCCGAGGGCTATGCCGATCACCCCCACCCCGCTGCCCAGGTCCAGGACGCTGCGGGCGTCCCGGGCCAGGCCCGCGCGGGCCGCGACCTTCAGGAGCAGCCGCGTTCCGCGGTCAATATCGAAGGAGGAGAAGAGCGCGTGGGAAAGGTCAAGCCTCAGATCGCGTCCGGAGTAGCGGAAATCCACGGTCCTGTGGATATAGGGGGCGAGCGTTTCGTCCGACAAGACTTCCTCCCCGAAGCCCCCGAAACCGTCCCGCGGGCGAAGGGACGGAATCAGCTGTTCACGCGCTCCTGGTACTCGTTCGTCTCGGTGTTCACGAGTATCTTCTCGCCCTGCTTGATGAACAGGGGCACCCGCACCACGAGCCCCGTCTCGCAGGTAACGGGCTTGGTGGCTCCGGAAACCGTGTCGCCCCGGATGTAGTTCTCGCTCTCCGTCACGGTGAAGACCATTTTATAGGGGATCTTGATATCGATCGCCTCGCCCTCGTAGAAAAGGATGGAATAGGTCTCCCCCTCCTGGAGATAGACCTTCTTCTCCTCGTGGGTGGCGAAGGGGATGAAGTACTGCTCGAAGCTCTCGTTGTTCATGAAGACGAAGTTTTCCCCGTCCGAGTACTGGTACTGGCAGTCGATGAGCTCGACCTGGGCGTCCTCCACGTCGTCCTGGGTCTTGATGGTCTGGGTCACGACGTTCCCGTTCCTCAGGTTCTTGGCCTTCACGCGCGCGAAGGCGCTTCCCTTGCCGGGGTTCACGAATTCCCGGTCAACCACGACATGGGGATGGCTGTTGATGAGAAGGATGGTTCCCTTGGCTATATCTCCGCCTCGGATCATAGACTACCTCTTGTATCGCCGCGCCCGCGCCTTGGCTCAAGGATGGGGGTCGGTCCTGGATGGATTTGTCTGCGTTTCACGACCGGTCCGGCAGCGAACCGACAGAGCACTATGGCAAATTCCGTCCCTTTTGTAAAGCCGACCGCGAGGCTGCTCCGCCCCCGAGACCGGCCGTTCTAGGGCAGCGTTCCCTCGGCACACCCCCCGCCGGATCCCGCCACAACGAGGTTCCTGCCCCCCTCCTTGGCGGCGTACAGGGCCCGGTCCGCGATCTTGACTATGTCGAAGGAGTCCAGGGAAGAAGAGCAGACGCAAGCGTACCCTAGGCTGACCGTCACCCGGATCCTATGCCCCTCCCAGGCGAATTCCAAGCTCTCCACGGCCTTGCGTATCCGGTCGCAATAGGCACCCGTCTCCTCGACGCCCCGGGCGTTCAGGATCACGGCGAATTCCTCCCCCCCGTATCGGCCCACGATGTCGCCCTCGCGCCCCAGGCGCACCAGCATCCGGGCTACCTCCCTCAGGATGGCGTCCCCGGCCTGGTGCCCGAAGTTGTCGTTCACGACCTTGAAGTGATCGATGTCCAGCATCACGAAACAGACGATGCCCCCCTCCCGTTTCTTGCGCCGCATTTCCATGTTCAAGTACTCCATGATCTTGGCATGGTTGTAGAGCCCCGTAAGGCTGTCCCGGGCGGCGTTCTCCCGGAGGTTCCTCTCGCGGTCCCGCACCGCCCGGGCCATGTCGTTGAAGGCCCCGATGAGAATGTCCAGTTCCGTGCCCGTGGCGCGGATATCCACGTCCGCGTAGGACCGGGCTTCCAGGGTCTCCGCCGCATCCGCCAGCTGCTGTATGGGGCGCACGAGCCGGGCGCTCTGGAGATAGGCCAAAACCAGGAGCGCCAGGAGCATGCCTACGGAAAAGACGGCGGAAAAGGTCATCAGCCGGGTGACCGGCAGAAGGGCCCGGGCGTTCCGGAGCTCCACGATTATGCCCAGGGAGAGTTCCGGAAACCATCCGTAGGCCCCCACGACCGTCCTTCCGGCCTCGTCGCGGTACCTGCCCGCCCCTACTTGCCCCGCCGCGACAAGCTCCGCGGCCCGGTTCTCCAGCACGGGGGGAGGGGATTTTGCGGGCCGCTTCTCCGCCTGCAGGAAGGAAACGGACCCCGCCACGAGCCGGCGGTCCGCGTCTATGACGTACGCCGACCCCAGGTCCTGGAGGTTGGCCCCGCGTACGATGGCCGACATGTCCGAGAGGGAGACGGTCCCGATGACCACGGCGGCCGTCTCGCCCCGGTAGCGTACGGGGCGGCTGAGAACAAAGTCGTATTCCCCGGTCAGGCGGTTCCGGAGTACGCCGCTCACGAACTCCCGGCCGGCCATTGCCTCGCGGAAGTACTCGCGGTCGCCCACAAAGACCGCATCCGTCACGTTCCCCGCACGGTTCGCCCGGACGTAGCCGTCCGTCCCCGCGAGGATGGCGTCCGAAAACGCGGTCTTGTGTTCCGCCAGGAGGCGGAGCCGGGAGTCCGGGCCCGGCGAGGAGAGGAGCGCCGAGGCTTCTTCCTCCAGGGAAGCGGCCAGGTATTCCAGATCGCTCTTCCGCTCCCCGAGCCAATTGGAAAGAAAACTGGCCATCGAGTCCCGGTAGACGCCGGCTATCTCCTTCTCCCGACCCTCGATCGCGGACCGCGTACGCAGGAAGATTCCCGCAACGAGGATCCCGAAAAGGACCGCCGTGAGGCAGGCGGATACCAGGAACTGCTGACGGAAAAGCCGGCTGCGGAAGAGCGAACTCATAAGCGCCGCAGGGCGCCCTGGTTTTCCTTCAGCACCCGCTCGAAGGGATAGGGCAGAAGGCGCTCCAGGTCCCGTTCCCCGGCAAGGGCGAGAACGAAGCGGTCGAATCCCAGGGCGACGCCGGAACAGGGAGGAAAGTCCGCGAACTCCTCCGGATAGGAAAAATCGACCCGGTGCGGAACCAGGGCCGTCCGCTTCCGCTCCTCCTCCCGGACGAAGGAAGCCCGCACCGCCCCGGGTTCGGAGGCCTCGGTGTAGCAGTTGCAGATCTCCATGCCGCCCACGTAGAGTTCCCAGCGGTCCTTCCAGGGCGTCCCGGGGATATCCCGGGCCAGACACTCAATCTGGGCGGGGTACCGCTCCAGGACGAGGGGGACGTCCGCGGGCAGGGATTCCTCCACGAGGGAGAGGAACACCTGGTTGAATGCGTCCTCCCAGGAGGCGTCTTGGCGGATAAGGAGCCCCTTGCCCCGGCCCGCCTCCACCAGGTCCTCCCTGGCCTGCAGGGCCTCCAGGTCCAGCCCGGCGTACTCCCGGAAGGCCTCGGCCATGGTCATCCGGCGGAAGGGAGGCCGAGCGGAGGCGGGGGTCTCCGGCCCGGCGCACCTCGCGAAAAGCTCCTCGGTGATGCTCCGCGAATCCCCGGAATCGGCGCCGAGGGTGTAGTACTCCAGCATGGTGAACTCGGGATTGTGGATACGCCCCATCGATTCCGAGTTGCGGAAGCACTTGCAGACCTGGAACACGCTGCGCTTCCAGCGCGCGATCAGCGGCTTCATCCAAACCTCGGGGGAGGGCACCAGCCACAGGTCCAGGCGCCCCAGGAACGGGCTGACGTACTCCGTCCGGAAGACCTCCAGGCAGGACTCCGGGATCAAGGCGGGCGCCAAGGCGGGAGTATCCGTTTCCAGGTATCCGCGTTCCAAAAAAAAGGCTCGGGTCGAGGTCAGGATTCGGGAGCGGGCTTCCAGCAATCGCGTTTCCATGATGATGTT
>CAYTYG010000003.1:20056-25319 GCA_964441515.1 uncultured Treponema sp. | reverse complement strand
GAGCAGCGGATCGAGGTCTACGCGGAGGACGTCTACGGCCTGGCCGGCAAGCCGGTTTCCGCGGCGATACGGGTCAGCACGGGCTCGCCGGAGGTGGCCGTGACGGCCCCGGGCATCAAGGCCTACAACCGGGGGACCACGGTCCTGAAGGGGACCGCGAAGGACCCGAACGGGATAGCCGAGGTACGGGTGTCTTTGGACAACGGCAACTCCTTCCAGACCGCCGAGGGGACGGAGGACTGGAGCCTGGACCTCAACACCGCCGCGTACAGGGACGGCGTGTACTCGGTGCTCGTGGTCGGAGTCGACTCCTTCGGCGTCGAGTCGAGGACAACCTCGCTCCTCAACATCGACAACACCCCGCCGCTCGTCTCCCTGAGCGAGCCGGCGGACGGCAGGATAACGGAGTCGAGCCTCCGGTTGTCCGGCCAGGCGAACGACAACCTGAGCCTCGGGTCCCTGACGTTCGAGCTTTCGGCCGCGTCGGGGCCGCAGAAGGGCCTGAAGGTCGAGATGGAGCCGAAGCTCGTGATCCTGGATACCATCGACATCTCCTCCCTTCCGAGCGGCAAGTACCACCTCAGGATGTCGGCTTCCGACGCAGCGGGCAACACGTCCGTGCTGGTCCGGGAGCTCGAGCTCGTGAAGGAAAAAGGGGCCTACGAAGTCGTCCTGTACAATCCCCTTCCGGGCGTCGAGCACACCGGCCCCCTGACGGTGACCGGCCGGGTGACGGGTCCTCGGCTCCCGCCGAAGGTGGGCGTCTATTCCGGGGAAACCCTTCTGGCCGAGGTCGACGTGGACCGCTTCGGGTTCTTCCACCATCCCCTGGACGGGAAGCCCGGAGAGGAGCGGGTGGTGCTTTCCGCGGGCTTCGTCGCCCCCTCGGGGGAGAAGGTGAAAAGCGCCGGGCACCCGGTTTACCGGAAACCCCACGGGCCGGTCCTGGCGGTGGAGAGCCACCGCACCGGCCAGGCCGTGACCGGTCGGCCCTGGCTCAAGGGGACCGCCGGGATGGAGCTTGCCCCCCAGGAAGCCGCCGACAAGAAGGCGAAACGGGCGAACGAGGTCTCCCGCGTTCTCGTGAGCCTGGACAACGGGCGCTCCTTCGAACCCGCGAAGGGCGGGGGCCAGTGGAAGTACCGGCTGGAAACCGCGGAACTCCCCCGCGGTCCCTTGCCCGTCCTGGTGCGCGCGGAATTCCCCGGCGGGCGGGCCGCCACCGAGCGCATCGTCCTCACGGTGGACACGGCGCCTCCGGAGGCTGTCCTAGCAGCTCCCCAGGAGGGGAGCCTCCACGCCGAATCCCTCCTGATGTACGGGACGGCCTCGGACGAGTACGGCCTGGAAAAGGTGGAGGTGAACCTTCGCTCCGGGGACAAGGCGGGGTACGGGGTGCCTAGGTTCATCCAGGGCCTGTACCTGGACGCCCACGCCCTGGGCGCCAGCTACGGGGACGTGGGCATGGGGGTCAGCTTCTTCGACGACAACGTCAAGCTGCAGCTGCAGGCGGGCGTCTCTCCCCCGGGGCGTTTCACCGGGTACGTGTTCGGCGCGAAGCTCCTGGCGAACGTGCTGACGGTGCCCTTCGAATACTTCCTGGGGCCGGACTGGTCGTTCTTCTCCATGGCCTTCGCGCTGGGCGCCAATTTTTCGTACTTCACCATGGATTCCGGCAGCGATCCCCTGGTCATGTCCGCCGTCCTCGTCCAGTGGGAGTTCGCGCGGTTCGAGATACCCGGGTGGAAGAGCTTTCGGACCTTCTCGCTCTACGCGGAGCCGAACCTCTGGTTCGCGGCCTCGGACGTGGAAGCCGGGTCCATCTTCAAGTTGGCTTTCGGGCTTCGGATCGGTATTTTCTGATCCCCTGCCGATCCGGCCCGGGGTTTTCCGGGAAAGGCGGGGCGCCCGGCCCGGTTTTCCCGGGCCGCGACCTCGCTCCTGCGGACCCTTACTTCCTCAGGGCGTCCAGCCTCTTCTTGGCGTCCGGGGCCATCGCGAAGAACTCAAGGTTTTTGGCGCACCCGTAGTCCGGGCAATCCGCGCAGGTCGCCAGCTTCCTCTGGAGGGCGCACAGCCGCATCGCGCACTCGGCGCAATGCCCGATCTTCACGCCCTCGGAGAGGCAGCCGGTGCACCGGGCGTCCTCGGGCTTGCCCTTGAATCCGAACTGGCGTTCCCACTCCACCACGAGGCGGCCCAGGGCCTCCATGTCGTTGTTCCGGGTCGCGATCAGGGCCGGGCAGGCCAGGCAGTCCAGGCCGCAGGGGGAGAGCATTGTTTCCATGGTTCACTCCTTCTACGGGAGGCGGGTTTCCCGCGGAAAGGCGGCGGCCTCCCTGCTTCCGATTCTAGGAGCCAACCCGGTCAGGGACTGTCAGGGTTTGTGGGGGCGGGAGCTTTTTCGTACAGGGCCGCGAGGCGTCGGGCCCGTACCGCCAGCTCCGACCGGAGGTCCGGGGGATGGATCACCTCGATCCCGTCCCCGAAGCCCAGCAGGAAGGAGAAGAGCCACTCGTTCCGGGGGAACCGCAATTCCAGGAGGCGGCAGCCCCCGGAATCCGGAAAGCCGAAATCCCGGCCGAAGTACTCCCCGGCGCGGTCCAGGGCCTGAGGGAACACCCGGATGCGGACCTCTTCTTCCCCGCCGCCGGCCCATTCCGCGCTCCATGCGTCCTCGGAGGGCTCCTCCCGGGGCTCGAAGCGTTCCAGTAGGGACTTGGCCGAGGATACGCGCCGAAGCTTGAAGAGCCGCCAGTCCCCCCGGAGGCGGCACCACGCCCAGAGGTACCAGCCTTCCCACAGGTAAACCACGGCCGCGGGCTCCACCCGGCGCTCGGTTTCCCGGCCCTCGGCGTCGCGGTACCGGAAGCGCACAAGGCGGCGCTCCTCGATGGCGGAGCGCAGCAGGTCGATGACAAGGCGGTCGTCCCCCCCGGGGGCCAGGGATATCCGTATCCAGGCCCTCCTGCGGTCCCCGCGCCGGCCCAGCAGGGCGTCCAGTTTCCGTTCGGCGCTCTCCGCCGCCTTGTCGCCGACGGCCTCGCAGATGCTGCCCAGGGCCGCGGCGGCCGCCTCGATCTCCGCCTTGCCCAGCACGGAGCGGTCCAGGGCGTAGCCGGGCACCACGCGGAAGCCCCCGTCCCGGCCGGGGACGGCCTCGATGGGCAGGCCGCAGGCCGAGAGGGTGTCCAGGTCCCGGTAGAGGGTCCGCACGGATACCCCGAAGCGACGAGCCAGTTCGGGGGCCGAGTGCAGGCGGCCCCCGGCCATGAGGAGGAATAGGGATAGGATGCGCTCCGAACGGAGGCCCGGATCGGCCCGGCCCCGGAGGTCCCCGGTTTCCGGCATGCCCCATTCTAGCTTGTACGGCCCCGGGATGAAAGGGAGGGAAAAGCCCGGCCGCGACGGTCGGCAAGGCCTCGGAGTCCCGGGAGCTGATCGACGAGCTGGTTCCCGGGATCGAATCCACCAAGGCGCTGGTACAGGAGATAGCCTCCGCCCGCCACGAGCAGAGCGCGGGATCGGAGCAGATCGCCCAGGTCGTCCAGTACCTGAACGAACGAGCCCGGGCCAATACCCGCTACGCGGGCACCCTCAGCGAAAGCGCGGAAAAGCTGACCGGGGAAGCGAGGGAGCTGCAGGCTTCCGTTGGTTTTTTCGAGATTTATAAGTACATTCGCACTATGGAAAAAGTACTCTCCTATTTCCTGGATTACGCCGAGGCAGAGTTCGACGGGGAATCCTTCAACGGCCCCTCCCTGATGGCCACCCTGGACGGTCTTTCCGCGCGCGCAGCCGCGAACGTGGAGACTTGGGAGGGCTACAGCGCCTGGAGCGTCGCCGTCCATGTCGCCTACTACAAGTTCTACTTCGTCCGCGCGATCCTGGGCCCGGAAAAGGCGGGGCCCTTCCCCTATCCCAAGGACGAGCACGGGTTCGGGGATCCGACGGTCGTTTCCGAGGAGGACTGGGCCGCCCTGCGGGGATACCTGCGGAGGATACACAGCGACGCCCTGGACGCGCTCCGGGCCATCGGGGCGGCCGGCCGCCTCGGGGATTCCATGCCCCGGTGGGACATGCCCTACGGCAAGGCGATAGCCTGGCTCGTGGGCCACGACACCTACCACGCGGCGCAGATCCGGAGCATGGGCGTCCCGGGGCTGCAAAAGAAGCGGGAGGCCTAGACTCGGGCGCGCCGGGCGCCCTGAACGGAGCGCCCGGCTGGGTCGTCAGCCGACCAGCGCCTTGAGGTCCTTTTCCACGTCCGCGACGCCTGCTATCCCGAACTTGTCCACCAGGACCTTCGCCACGTTCGGAGACAGGAAGGCGGGCAGGGTCGGCCCCAGGTGTATGTTCTTGAACCCCAGGGACAGGAGCGCCAAGAGGACGATCACGGCCTTCTGCTCGTACCAGGCTATGTTGAACGCGATGGGAAGGTCGTTCACGTCCGCCAGGGCGAAGGCGTCCTTCAGAAGCAGGGCCGTCACGGCCAGGGAATACGAGTCGTTGCACTGCCCCGCGTCCAGAACCCGGGGGATGCCTCCTATGTCGCCCAGGGCGAGCTTGTTGTACCGGTACTTGGCGCAGCCCGCGGTCAGGATGACCGTGTCCGGGGGCAGGGCCGACGCGAACTCGGTGTAGTACTCCCTCGCCTTGGACCGGCCGTCGCATCCCGCCATCACCACGAACTTGCGGATCTTCCCGGCCTTTACGGCCGCCACGACGTCTCCGGCAAGGGCGGCCACCTGGTCGTGGGCGAAACCGCCCACGATGGTTCCCGACTCCAGGGCTGTGGGAGCCGGCCTTCCCTTCGCGGCGGCTATCACGGCGGAGAAGTCCTTGCGTCCAAGCGGGTCCGCGGGGATGTGGACGCAGCCCGGGAAGCCCGCCACGCCGGTGGTGAACATACGGCCCTTGTAGGAATCCGCGGGAGGCACGATGCAGTTCGTCGTCATGAGGATGGCGCCCTGGAACTTCTCGAACTCCTCCTTCTGTTTCCACCACGCGTTGCCGTAGTTCCCCGCGAAGTGGGGGTATTTCTTGAACGCCGGGTAGTAGTGGGCGGGGAGCATCTCGCTGTGGGTATAGACGTCCAATCCCGTTCCGGCCGTCTGCTCCAGGAGCATCTCCAGGTCCTTGAGGTCGTGCCCGGAGACCAGGATGCCCGGGTTCCCGCGCACGCCTATGTCCACCTTCGTGATCTCGGGCTTGCCGTAGGCCCCCGTGTTGGCCGCGTCCAGGAGGGCCATGGCCTTGACGC
>CAYTYG010000003.1:11844-20046 GCA_964441515.1 uncultured Treponema sp. | reverse complement strand
AGAGCGAGTCGTCCAGGGTTGCCGCCAGGGCGCGGTGCACGAAGCCGAAGACTTCCGGGTCCCGCTTTCCCAGCACCGCCGCGTGGTGGACGTAGGCCGCCATGCCCTTGAGACCGTAAATCGTGAGCTCCCGGAGGGAACGGACGTCCTCGTTCTCCGTGGCCAGGACGCCTACGGTTTTCGCCTTGGAGGCGAAGTCCTGGGGCGCCGCTGTCCAGAGGGCCGCGTCCGAGCAGAGGGGGTCCTTCCTGTCCGCGCAGGCGGACTCCGGTGCGGGCCTCCCGGCCCGCTTGACTTCGTCCCGGATCGAATCCCGGACGCGGAGGGCCGCCGAGATTTGCCGCTCGAACCACGCGGGATCGAAGTTCGCGTTGGTGATGGTGGCGAAGAGCCCCTCCATCACCGCGTCGTCGGCCTTGTCGGTCGGAAGGCCGAGCCTGCGGGCTTCCACGGCCCAGGCGGAGACGCCCTTCAGCGTATGGACGAGCAGGTCCTGAAGCTCGGCGGTGGCCGCGTCCTTCCCGCAGACACCCTTGGCGAGGGCGCACCCCTTGTTTCCCATCGTTTCCTGGCACTGGTAACAGAACATCTATGCTCCTCCTTTTGTTTGCGCGGCGTTCCGGCCGCGGCCGTCGCACTTGTCCCCGTCGATCTCGATAAACCGAAGCATCGCCGCAAGCATCCCATGTAACCATTTAAAGTATAAAGGTACCAAAAAACCTAAAAAATCGAACTCAAAACTCCGTTCAGCCGGCTTCGGCCCTCCCTCGGCCGGCCTACGCGGCGCCGCGCTTCCCGAGCTTTTTCCCGGGCACTATCGCGCCGCGTTTTCCGGGTCCGCCGGGTTTTTCCCGGTTGATATCGGCTATCTTCCTTTGGTCCAGGTAGTCCACCAGGGCGTTCGCCCGGGTCCGTATCTCTTTTCCGAATATGCAATTTTCCGGGTCGCATTTCTCGGACCGGAAGGGGCAGAATTCCCCGGTCAGGGGGCCGTCCACCGCCTCGATCGCCTCCCGGAAGGAGATGTCCGCCGCGTCCCGGGTAAGGCGGAACCCGCCGTTCGGCCCCTTGACGGACCGAACGAGCCCCGCGCGCGCGAGGCGCTGCATCACCTTGGCCAGATGGTTTTCGCTGGCCCCCATTCCGGCAGCCAGGCGTCTGCCCTGGACCAGGCTATGGGGCTCCGCAGCCAGACCGGCGAGGGCGTGCACGGAGATGAGGGCGGCGTCGGAGAGGTGCAGGATTCCATTTACAGGCATAATGGTAACATAATGCCTGTATATCGGCGATCCGTCAATCCCTAAAACGCGAAGAAGGTTTCCGGATGGACCCCGCTTTCTCGGGAACGAGGCCCGGGCTGCTTTTGGGGCGGAACCCGATCAACCCTTGCGGCGGGTCCGGAGGTAATTCTCGACGGAGCGGTCGTAGGTCCTCTCCGCCTCCGGTGGGAAATAACAGGCCGGAAGCTCCCCGGCCCGGCGGTGGTAGGCCACGCACTCGCAGCAGATACCCTTGCGCTCGCAGGGGTAGGTGCAGTTGCACCGTTTCCGGTTCTCCTCTTCGGCGCAGGTCTTCATATCGGGCCTCCTTTCAATCCGACGCTTTCATGCCGGGGGCACCGCTTGAGCCGCCGTATCCCGGCGGTACGGAAAGCCGGCGGCCGACGGGGAGCCCCGGGGCAGGTCGCGCAGACAGGACAGAATCCGGATTCTCCGGGCGTCCGGCTTCCATCCCGCGTTGATCCGTATGTAGTTCCGGAAGTACGGGTTCTGGGAGAAGAGCTCCCCCGGAGCCGCGATGAAGCCTCGGCCCGCCGAACCTTCGAAGACGGCCGTGGCGTCGGTCCCGGGCGGAAGGCGTATCCAGAGGAGGCAGCCGCCGGAGGGCCGGCGCACGGAACTGCCTTCCGGAAGGATGCCCTCCAGGAGCGCGATATGCTCGTCGATCCGCTTTTCCAGGGCCCCACGCAGAAAGGCAAGGTGGCGGCGGTGGTCCTTTGCGGCGATGAAATCGGCAAGGGCTCCCTGGGCGGCCCGGCAGGTCTCCATGGAGCAGCGCAGCTTGATCTCCGCAAGGGTTTCCGAATGGGCGGGGGCCCGGACCCAGCCCACCCTCAGCCCCGGGGCCAGGGATTTAGAGTAGGAGGAGACGTACAGGAGTTCGGGGTGCCCGCCGAGGGAGGAGAGGTTCGCGGGCCGCCGGGGCCCGAAATATAGGTCCCCGTAGACGTCGTCCTGGATCAGGGCCACCCCCCGGTCGGCCGTCATGGCCACGAGCCGGGCCTTGGAGGCGTCGCTCATGGTGACGCCCGTGGGGTTCTGGACGTTGGGCTGTACCAGGACGGCCCGGGCGGAAGGATCCCGGATTTCCCTCTCCAGGATATCCAGGTCCATGCCGTCCGGGCCCACGGGGACCTCCACGATGCGGACGCCGAAAGGCGCCAGCTGGCGGAAGAAATTGTAGTAGGTTGGGGATTCCAGGAAAACCGTGTCCCCCGGACGCACCAGGGCCTGAAGGACAAGGCTGAGGGCTTCCGTGGCGCCGTTGGTTATCACGATGTCCTCCGGCCGCGTGGGCCCGTCGGCGTCCTCCGACGCCAGGGCGATGCGTCTGCGGAGGGCAAGGTCGCCGGCGGGTTCGGAGTACTCGATCCATGCGCGGCGCAGCCGCCCGAGGGATTCCTCCAGCCGCGACACGGGAAGAAGGTCCGTGCCCGGGGAGGCGACGGCGAAGCTGTGGTCCACCCGCACGAGCCGTTCGAAGATTCGGTCGAGGCGCTCGCCCGCCTCCCGGGCCGCGGAGGCGTAGTGCTCCGGCAGGGAGGCTTCTTCCGCCGCCGGGGTCGAGGGGCGCGCGCGGACGTAATACCCGCTCCGTTCCCGGGTCCGCGCCCATCCCTCGTCGACGAGCCGGCCGTATGCGCTGACCACCGTGTTGATCGATACCCCTGCGCCGGCCGCCGCATCCCGAAGGGAGGGCAGGCGTTCCCCGGGCCTGAGGGTTCCCGAGACGATGCGGTCCCGGAAGCGTCCGAAAAGGGCCTCCTGCTTCTTCATACCCCGGATCCTACTGTACCTGTTTTTTTTCGGCAATCTGTTTCTGTACCCATTCCGGGTCCCGCCATATCCTGGCGGGCGGAGGCAACCATGAAAACCCGGAAAACCTGGGCGCTCTTCGCCCTGGTCTGCGCCATATTCGGAACCACGTTCCTGGCCATCCGCTTGGGCCTGGACGCGGGGGCTTCCCCGCTTTTTTTCGCGAGCATCCGGTTCGTCCTGGCCGGGGGCCTGCTCACCGCGGGTCTGATCGTTTCGGGGCGCCTTTCCCCGCGCGCCTTACCGGCCCTGCTTCCCCGGGCCGCAATCCTGTCCCTGTTCATGACCGTGGGGACCTTCGGGTGCATGTTCGTGGCGGAAACCCGGGTGGACTCGGGACTCATGGCACGGCTGGACGCGACGGGCCCCCTGATCACGGCCCTGTTGGCCTCGCTCTTCCTGGGGAAACGCATTTCCGCGCCCCATCTGCCGGCCTTCGCCCTGGGCATGGCAGGCTCGCTTCTCATCGCCTCGCCCGCGGCGGGGGCGGAGCCCGTATTCCTGGCCGCCGCCGCGGGCAGCGTCGTATCGTACGCGGCGGGGAACGCGGTCTATCCGCGCCTGTTCCGGAGGGGCGAGAATCCCGCGGCCGTCAACGCCCTCCAGAGCCTGGTCGGGGGCATCCTCCTTCTGATCGCGGCCCTGGTTTTCGAACAGCCGGCTTTTCCCGCGGCCGCGCTCGGGCCGCTCCTCTGGCTGGTCGTGGCGGGCTCCATGGTCGCCCATACATCGACGTTGGTCCTGGTGAGGGACGCCGGCCCCGTGTTCGCCTCGAGCTGGCTCTACGTCTCCCCCTGCGTCGCCACGGCCGCCGGGGCCCTGGTCCTGGGGGAGAAGGTCGCGCTTCCGGGCCTGGCGGGAACCCTCCTCGCCCTGGCGGGGGTTTTTCTCCTGGACAGGGCGGAATCGGGGTTCGCGCAAGGGGCAAAAGCCGGGAAATCCGAGGGGAGTTGAGCCCGGGCTTCAGGGACGAGAGCCCACCAGGGGGCGCAGGATCCCCTCCTGGCCGTTTTCCTTGATCGAGTAGAGGGCGGCCAGCTGCTCCCCCAGCTCGCCCTCCGGCCAGCCCTGGCGGGCGAACCAAACCACGTAGGCTTCCGGGAGGTCCAGGAGCAGGCGGCCGGAATACCGGCCGAAGGGCATGCGGGCGTTGGCCAGCCGCACGAGGAAGGAAGGGTCGTCGAACATGCGGGCAGGGTACCCCGGCGCGCGACCCCGCGTAAAGGACCGCCCCGCACCGGCGCGCCTTCGCCCCAGCCAGGGGGAAAGGCGTCCGGAATTTCTTACAGCGTTCCCTTGTACGCCCCTCCGTCCACCGCGATCATGGCGCCGGTGACGTAGGAAGCCGCGGGGGAGAGCAGGAAGACCGCCACGTTCGCGAACTCCTGGGGCGTGGCCATGCGCCCCAGAGGGAAGTCCCGGGCGCGGGCGGCCATCTCGGCCTCCACGGTTATGCCCTTGGCCGCGGCGTTGGCGGCGGCCAGCTTGGTGGCCCGCTCCGTGGCCGTCCAGCCCGGCAGGATGGAGTTGAAGCGTATACCCTCGCCGCCCAGTTCCAGGGCCAGGGACTTGGTGAGCCCCACGGTGGCGGACCGGACGGAGTTGGAGAGGATCAGGTTGGGTATGGGCTGCTTCACGGACACGGAGGTCACGGTCAGGACGCTGGCGGCCTCGGACTTGCGCAGCAGGGGCAGGGCCGCCCGTATCAGGCGGACGGCGCTCAGGAAGGAGAGATTGACCGCCGCCAGCCACGCTTCGTCGTCGAAGGACTCGAAGGCCCCGGGGGGAGGCCCGCCGGCGTTGCAAAGGAGGAGGTCGATGCCTCCCAGGGCCTCGGCCGCCTTCTCCACCAGGAGCGCGGGCACCTCGGGGGCCGCCACGTCCCCCGGCAGGGCCAGGGCCCCGATCCGCTTCGCCGCGTTCTCGAGCTTGCCCGGATCCCGGCCGTTCACGGCCACCCGCGCGCCTTCCGAGGCGAGGAGCCGGGCGGTCGCGAATCCGAGGCCGCTGGACGCCCCCGTAAGGAGCGCGCGCTTACCTTTCAGATTCAAGTCCATGCTTTCCTCCCTTCCGACCAGTTTACCGGATCGGTCCGGCCGTTTGGAAGAGCCGGTTATCAGCCTCCTCCGCGCCCGCCCATTGGCTGCGGTAGAGCTCCGCGTAGAAGCCCTCCGCGGCCAGGAGCTCCCCGTGGCTTCCGGACTCCACGATGCTGCCTTCGTTCATCACGAGAATCCTGTCCGCGCCGCGTACGGTGGACAGGCGGTGGGCGATGACGAAGGTGGTGCGGCCTTTACGGAGGCGTTCCATGGCCCCGCGGATGATGAGCTCCGTCCGGGTGTCCACCGAACTGGTGGCCTCGTCCAGGATGAGGACCGCGGGGTCGGCCAGGAAGGCCCGGGCGATGGTCAGAAGCTGCTTCTGGCCGTGGGAGAGGTTCGAGGCCTCCTCGTTCAGGACGGTTTCGTACCCTTCCGGGAGGGTGCGGATGAAATGATCCGCGTGGGCCGCCTCCGCCGCCGCTACGATCCGGCCCTCCTCGGCCCCCTCCTGGCCGTAGGCTATGTTCTCCCGGATGGTCCCGTGGAAGAGCCAAGTGTCCTGGAGCACCATGCCGAAGGACCTGCGGAGGACCCCCCGCGGGACGCTCCGGATGTCGGTCCCGTCCAGCCGGATGCTTCCCCCGGAGAGTTCGTAGAACCGGAGGAGCAGGTTGACCAGGGTCGTCTTGCCCGCCCCCGTGGGGCCGACTATGGCGACGACCGCCCCGGGATCGGCCCGGAGGGAAAGCCCGTCCATCAGGAGGCGCCCCGTCTCGTATCCGAAGGAGACGCGGTCGAACTCCACCTCGCCGCGTACGGGTCCGAAGTTCCCGGCTCCCCGCGCGTCGGGCTCCTCCTCGGCCTCGTCCAGGAGCTCGAAGACGCGCTCCGCCGCGGCCAGGGTGGACTGGAGGATGTTCGATATGTTCGCGGTCTGGATGACCGGGTGCGTGAACTGGCGGGCGTACTGCACGAAGGACTGGATGTCCCCCAGGTCTATCGCCCGACGCGCAGCCATGAACCCCCCGAGGACCGCGATGAAGACGTACCCCACGTTGTTGATGAGGTTCATGAGGGGCATGATGATGCCGGTGAGGAACTGGGCCCTCCAGGCCGCGTCGTAGAGATCCCCGTTGATCCGGTCGAACTCCCCGACGGACCGTTCTTCGCGGCCGAATGCCTTGACGATCGCGTGGCCAGAGTACATCTCCTCCACGTGGCCGTTCAGGCGGCCGAGGCGCTCCTGCTGGTTCTTGAAGTGGCCGTGGGATTTCCGGGCGATCCGCGACGTGGCCAGGGCGTAGAACGGCAGGGTTCCGACGGCCACGAGGGAGAGCTTCCAGCTTATGGTGAACATCATGGCCACGCTCCCGGCGAGGGTCACGACGGAGGTGATGATCTGTACGAGGCTCTGCTGGAGGGTGTTCGAGATCGTGTCGACGTCGTTGGTGACCCGGGAAAGGATCTCCCCATGGGTCTTCCCGTCGAAGAAACGGAGGGGCAGCCTGGAGAGCTTCTCGTCCACGTCCTTCCGAAGGCCGTAGACGGTGCGCTGGGAAACCCCCGCCATGACGTACTGGTTGACGAAGCTGAAGGCCGACGAGGCCAGGTACAGGCCCAGCAGGCTTATCAGGATGCCGCCGACGCGCGGGAAGTCGATGCCGGCTCCCGGGGTCGGGGAGGCCTTCGAAACGGCGCCTTCGAAGATGAGGGTGATGGCCCTCCCCAGGATCTTGGGTCCCGCTACGGAGAACGCCGTGCCGGCTACGGCAAGCGCCAGGGCCGCCGCCAAGGCCGGCCGGTGGGGTGAGAGGTAGGCGGCGAGGCGCCGCAGGGCGCCCTTGAAGTCCCGCGCTTTTTCCCCGGGCACGGCGAAGCCCGGGCCGCCACCCATGTGTCCCCGGCCCCCCATGGGCCCCCGGCCCCCCGGCATGCCGCGGAAGGGGACGGATCCGGTTTCGGACCCCCGGCCGGGCGCGTCGCGGGCGCTCACGCGGACTCCTCCTCGCTGTGTTGGGACTCGGCGATTTCCCGGTATACGGGGCATTCCCGCAGGAGCTGGGCGTGGGTGCCCGAGCCCGCCACGCGGCCCTCGTCCAGGACCACGATCCTGTCCGCGTCCCGTATCGTGGCGACGCGCTGGGCCACGATGAGGACCGTGGCCTTTCCCGTCTCCCGGCGCAGGGCGGCCCGGAGACGGGCGTCGGTCTTGAAGTCCAGCGCGGAGAACGTGTCGTCGAAGAGGTATATCCCGGGTTCGCGGACAAGGACCCGCGCCACGGCCAGGCGCTGCTTCTGCCCGCCGGACACGTTGGCGCCCTCCTGGGAGACGGGGGCTCCCAGGCCTCCCTTCTCCCGTACGAAATCGGAAGCCTGCGCTATCCCGGCCGCCCGCTCCAGGTCGGATTCCGCCGCGTCCGGGGAGCCGAACCGGAGGTTCTCCCCGATCGTCCCGGAGAAGAGGACGGCCTTCTGGGTGGCCAGCCCCAGCCGGGCCCGGAGGTCCTTCTGGGCCATCTCCCGGACGTCCACGCCGTCCACGAGGACCGCCCCCGAGTCCGCGTCGTAGAACCTCTCTATCAGGTTGATCACCGTGGACTTGCCGCTCCCGGTTCCCCCGATGATCGCGGTCGTCCCGCCGCTCTCCGCGATGAAGCTGACATCCCTCAGGGCGGGCTCCTCGGCGCCGTGGTAGCGGAAGGTGACGCCCCGGAATTCCACGCGCCCGCGGAGGTCCGGGGAGCTGCGGGGATCATCGGGGTCCCGTACGTCCGGCTCCGTATCCAATACCTCGTTGATCCGCTCCGCGGAAACGGCCGCCCGGGGAAGCAGGATGAACATCGCCGACATCATGAGCACCGAGAACAGGATCCTCGTGGAGTACTGGATGAAGGCCATCAGGGACCCGATTTGGACCTCCTGGCGTTCCACCGCGAAGCCGCCGAACCAGACGATCAGGAGGATCGTGAGGTTCATGGCCAGGTCCACGAGGGGGAAGAGTCCGGCCATGAGGCGGTTTACCCGGAGGGCCGACGCGGTCAGGTCCGCGTTTGCGCGGTCGAAGC
>CAYTYG010000003.1:10663-11834 GCA_964441515.1 uncultured Treponema sp. | reverse complement strand
CCGGATGCCCGAGAGGTTCTCCCGGAGGACGCGGTTCAGGTTATCGAGCTTCCGCTGTATCTCCTTGAAGATGGGAATTCCCCTGCGCGCCGCCAGGGTTATGGCCCCGGCGATGAACGGCAGGGCGGCGAGCAGGATCCAGGCCAGGCCCGGCTCCTTCGTGACGGCCATCACGATTCCCCCCGCGGCCATCATGGGAGCCATGACCATCATGCGCAGCATCATGAACACGACCTGTTGGACCTGGGTGATGTCGTTGGTGGTCCGGGTGATCAGGGAAGCCGCCCCGAACCTGTCCATCTCCCGCAGGGAAAAGGCGGAAACCCGGGCGAAGACCCGGGACCTCAGGTCCCTTCCGAAACCCATGGCTGCGCGGGAGGCCATGTAGCCCGAGGCTACGTTGGCCGCGGCCCCGAACAGGGCCGTGAGGAGCATCCATCCCCCGGTGCGGCCGATGAGGGCCAGGTCGTTCCGGGCTATTCCCTTGTCGACGATGTCCGACATGAGGGTTGGAAGGCTCAGGTCCGCGATGGCGTGGGCGAAGACCAGGGCCAGGGCCGCCGACACGTAGAGCGCGTAGGGGCGCAGGTATCGGGAGAGTTTCAGCATACGGTTTTCCTCAACGTTCCCCGGACCCGGGGCTCCCGCCGAGGCATCCGGGATGCAATTCGGTTCCCCTCTCGGCCAGGTATTCCGCGGCGACGCGGAGGGCGCGGGCGAAGGCCCGGCTTTCCTCCGGGCCGAGCCTTCGCACCAGCCCGGATAGCTCGGACAGGATCCGTTTCCGGCGTTCCCGGACTACGGATAGGCCGGCTTCCGACAGCCGGATTCGGACGGCCCTCCGGTCGTCCGGGTCCGGCCGGCGCTCCACCAGGCCCCGAGCCTCCAGGGCTTCGACGGCCGCCGTGACCGTGGGGGGCTTTACTCCCAGGGACACGCTAAGGTCGCGGATCCTGAGGCCCCGGTCCTCGCCGGCCTGTCCGATGTACAGATGGCGCAAAAGATGGGATCCGCAAGGATGGGGGCTGTGCCCGGAATCCGGCCTCCATTTCAGGGCTCGGAAGGCGTGCAGGGCCTCCAGGAGCTCCTCGGCCCGGCGCTGCAGCTTCTCGATGTACCCGCTCAGCCCGCCCTGCGTGCCCTGCACGTTGTAGATGCCGCCGGGATAGGC
>CAYTYG010000003.1:0-10653 GCA_964441515.1 uncultured Treponema sp. | reverse complement strand
AGGGAATGGGAATGGTTAGGCCTCCTAAATATTAGGTATACTAACTATAATCGTGTCCCTTTTCAGAGTCAAGGTCCGGAAGCAGGGCTTAAAAATAAAACGGAGCCTCCCCAGGGAGGCTCCGCGGTCCGAAACGGTTGTTGCCGGGCCCGAAAGGGCCGGGTTACTCTGCGGGCTGCTCTATGGAAAGCAGCTCCACTTCGAAGACCAGGGGGGTATTGGGCGGGATGACCCCGCCCGCGCCTTCCGCGCCGTACGCCAGGGCGGAGGGAATGAAGAGCTTGTACTTGCTGCCCACGGTCATCAGCTGAAGGGCTTCCACCCAGCCGGGGATGACCTGCTCCACCACGAAGACCGCGGGTTCGCCCCGCTCGATGGAGGAGTCGAAGGACGTTCCGTCCTTGAAGGTGCCCGCGTAGTGGACCTTTACCGTATCCGAGGCCTTGGGCTTGTCGCCGGAGCCCTCCTGCAGGACCACGTACTGGAGTCCGCTGGCCGTCGTCTGTACGCCTTCCTTCTTGCCGTTCTCGTCCAGGAATTTCTTTTCCTCTACGGAGTTCGCCTCGGCCTTCTTGGCCATGGCGTCCATGACGGCCGCCTGGATGATCCCGCTGGCTTCCTCCATCCCCAACCTGGGCTTGTCCTTGTCCAGGACGTCCCTCACGCCCTTGAGGAAGGAGGAATAATCCAGCTCGACATAGGTCTCCTTGAGGCTGGTCCCGATGGCCATCCCGAAGGCGTAGCTCACGTCCTTCTTGGAGGTTTTCTTCTCGGTTCCTTCCGCGGCCTTTTCCTGGTCCTTGCAGGAGACCAGGAGGGAGGCGGCCAGAAGCGCTGTAAGAATGAACTTCTTCATACCTTGTCCATCACATCAAGATAGGGACGCGAAGCGTCCGCGGATCCCGCAGGGGGTGGAGGTAGAATAGAGTTTATCGAGGAAAACTACAAGGCGTCCCGGGGCGCCTTGCCGTCTCCGTCCGTGTTTGCCCGGCCCGGAGGCGGCCGCTTCCCGGCCTCCCGCCAACGGTCCGCAAGTCGTACGGCCAGGGACGCGGTCCCCAGGGCGGCCAGTACGGACAACGCGATCCCCAGGTAGACCGGGACGGTCCAGCCCAGGGCGGCCAGCGCGGCCGCCAGGAGTCTTTCCCCGGTATTTCGGGGAGGGACTTCCTTCAAGGTGAAGTGTATCGTACAGAAGGAATTGAGCTCGCTGAAGTCGCCCAGGCTCACCCCCAGCTCCTGGATCTGCCCCTCGATCTCAAGGATCCGCGTCTCCAGGTCTATCCGATCCGCGAGCTGGGCTCCCGCGCTCCGCAGGGACTTAAGGCCGTCCCGAGTCTTCTCCAGGGAGAGCCTCCGGGCTTCCAGGGCGCGGTAGTCCGAAGTCCGGTCCGTCTTCGTGACGTTGGCCGACACGAGGGCTCCGATGGACTTCAGGGTCTCCACCGTGGGGTCGAAGGCGTCGGGAACCACCCCCAGGGAGAGGGACAGCACGCGGGAGCCCTCCAGGCCGAAGGCGTTTTCACGCTGGACCAGGGCGCCGGAGCCCTCGACGGCGAGCTTCAGGGCGGCCATGTCCGTATCCCAGCGCTCGGTCTTCGACTCGATCACGGAGACCCGCTCGTATTTCTGCTCCACGAACTGGGGCCCCGCCGCGGCCTGCTCCACGGCGACCTTCGCGCTCGCGTAGTTCTTGAGGCTGACCTCCTGGACGTCCCGAAGGGCGGAATAGGCGACGCCGCCGAAGCCCCTCTCGGGGCGGGAGAGTTCGTGGACGAACTTCGCCGCGAAGAGCAGGAGGAAGAGCAGGGCCGCGGCGATCAGGATTTTCCGTTTTCGTTCCATGGTCTCCCCCTAGGATCGCTTTTTTCCGGAGCACGGCTTGAGTATCGAGAATTGCGACAGGTCTATGGGCTTGTCCCGGGACTTGGCCAGGGCCGCGGCGATTTCGTCCATCCTGCGGAGGCGGCGGGATATGTCCCGGGCCAGGTTCATCATCATGAGGGCGAAGGCTTTCGGGTCCATGCGGTAGATCTGGTGGATGGCGCGGTTCGAGATGGCGGCAACGCTCAGGGGGCCCATCGCGCGCACCGTGGCGGCGGAGGGCTGGACGTCCAAGAGCTCCATCTCCCCGAAGGAATCCCCCTCCCCGAGCTCCGAGATGACGAAGTCGCCCTTGACCACCTCGACGCGGCCGTCCAGGATGAAGTAGATCCGGTCGTTCGGCTCCCCTTCCCGGACTACTATATCTCCCTTGGAGTGGGTCGAGAGGATCATGAGCGGGCGGATCTTCTCGATCTGCTTGGGGACCATTCCCCCGAAGAGGGAGTAGTGCTGAAGGGATTCGGTATCGATCATCGCTCGCTCCGGCCGACGCGTCCGTAAAAGTGTCCAGTCACGGATGGAACCATACCACGCGGCGGGGCCCCACACAAGACGGCCGCCTTGCGCAGGGCGGCGGTTGGCGGCTAGGATGGCCCGCATGAAGCGAAAACCCGGCTTTCCCGAGGAAAGCCTGTTCGGAACCGGGGTCACCGAACCCCCGGTCCTTTCCGATCCGGAGCCGTCCCTCCTTCGGCCCTACCTGCGGATCATGGGACTGAAGAGGCTTTTCCGGCAGGGCTGGCTCAAGCGGGGCGTGCCCGAGGGAGCCTGCGAATCCGTGGCGGATCACGTCTTCGGCACCGCGGCCCTGGCCCTCCTGACCGCGGGCCGTCCACCCTTCCAGGACGCGGACCCCGGAAAGGCCTGCAGGATGGCCATAGCCCACGAACTGGGGGAGGTCTACGCGGGGGACATAACCCCCGTGGACGGGATATCGAAGGAGGAAAAGTACGCCCTGGAGCGGGAGTCCCTGCGGAAGGTTCTGGACGGCGCCCCGGGAGCGGACTGCCTTGAGGCCCTCTGGGAGGAATTCGAGGAGGGCCGGACCCCCGAGGCCCGGCTTGTCCGCCGGCTGGACAGGCTGGAGATGGGCTTCCAGGCCGCGGTCTACCGCGCCGAGGGGTTCCCGGGCATGGAGGAATTCCTGGAGAGCGCCCGCCGGGCCGTGGGGGACGGACCCCTGGGGGAAGCCCTGGCCCGGGCCGAGGAAGCCGGACGCTAGGACGCTCAGCCGTTCGGGCGCATCCTTGCCAGCTGGTCCCGGAGGTCCTCGGTCTCCTTTATCCAGAAGGCCCGCCCGCCCCAGTCGGGGAAGTGGCGGAGGAAGCCGGAGTCGTCCCGCTGGCGGGCCTGCCAGGCCAGGAAGTGCACCATCCGGAGGAACCGCAGGGGCTCGATAAGGGCCAGCTCGGCCCGGTCGAAGGTCCGGAACTCCCCGTAGCCCTCCAGTATCCGTTCCAGCTCCCCCGCGGACTCCTCCGAGGAGCCCGGAAGCAGGAGCCAGAGGTCCTGGACCGCGGGCCCCACGGCCATGTCGTCGAAATCGATCAACAAAAGGCCTTCCCCGGGGCGGTCCAGGATATTGCCCCGGTGGAAATCCCCGTGGATACGGAGCAGGTCCGCGCCGGCCAGGAGGGGATCCAGGATCTCCCCCGCCTCCGCGACGAGGTCCCGGAACTCCCCGCGGCACTCGGGGTGAACGAGGCCGGATTCCAGAAGGCCGGCCGCGAGGGCGCCGAGGCGTCCAGGCCCCAGGGTCGTCCGGGCCCGGGCCGGCCTCATGCCGCCCACGGAGTGGAGGCGCCCCGCCAGCCGTCCCAGCCTCAGCCAGTCTTCCCGGTTTTCCGCGTCGAATCCCCGCCCGCCCCGCTTGGGGAAGAGGGCGAAGGGGAACACGATGCCACTTCCGTCCGGGGCTTCCAGCTCCAGGGCCGGAAGGGTGTCCCCGTCGGAAGACGGAAGGGGATGGACTACGGGCACTTCCCGTTCGGCCAGCTCCATCAGGAATTCGTGCTCCTCCCGCAGGGCCTCGAGGCTCCACCTCCCGGGGCGGTAGAACTTGGCCACGAACTCCCGGCCCACCTCCGACCGGACGCCGTAGACGCGGTTCACGTAGCTGGGGTAGGGAAAGATCATCCCGTCCAGGGTGAGGGCGAAGGCTTCCTCGATCGCTTCCGTCACGAGGCGGGGAGTGAGTTCGTCGTAGGGGGCCGTCATGGGCCCACTCTACGGCGCAACACCCGGGGCGCGCAAGGGGAAGCCCCTTCCGTCCCGGCCGCGGGGCCGACGGGGAAGGCGGAAGCCTGTAAGCCCCGCGGGCCTTTCCCGGTTCGGCTACGAACGCCTGTACACGCCTGTCGGGGCCGCCTATACTGGCCCCGCGTTTTCAAAGAACATCCTATAGGAGCGGCGGCGTGAAGGTTTTTGTTACGGGAGCTACGGGGTATATCGGCGCGGCGCTGACCCGGGCCCTCCGGGACCGCGGCTGGGAGGTGCGGGCCCTGGCCCGGAGCCGCCCCCGCGCCGCGTTCCTGGAAGCCTGGGGGGTCCGCGTCGTGGAGGGCGACCTGGCCGACGAGGCCGGGCTCGCAAGGCTCTGCGAGGGGGCCGAGGCGGGGTTCCACCTAGCCGGCTACGTGAAGGCCTCCGGACCCCCGGAGGCCTACGACGAGGCCAACGTAGCCGGAGCCCGCCGGGTGTTCGAGGCGGCGGCGCGGGCCGGGGTGCGGAGGCTCGTGTTCACCTCCTCCGCGGGCGTCCTGGGCCCCGCCCTGAGCGGCCTTCCCGTGGGCGAGGATACCCCCCGGTGCGTCGGTTTCCTGAACGACTACGAACGGACCAAGGCGGAGGCGGAGGCCCTGATCCCCGGATTCCTGGAGCGGGGGCTTCCCGTCGTATCCGTGAACCCCACCCGGGTCTTCGGCTGTCCCGTGGGGCCGGACCTTCCGCCCTATACCGCGATGATAGACCGCTACCTGCGGGGCCGGCCCATGCTCATACCCGGAAACGGGAAGAGCTGGGGCAACTACGCCTACCTGGACGACGTCGTGGCGGGCCACCTGGCCGCCCTGGATCGGGGGGTTCCCGGGGAACGGTACCTGCTTGGCGGCGAGGACGCGACCTACCGGGGCTTCTTCGAGGCCCTCGGGAAGGCTGCGGGCGGCCCGAGGCGCCTACCGACGGTCCCGGCGCCCCTCCTATACGCCGCGGCAGCCCTGGCGGGGGCCGCGGCGAAAATAGGCGGCGGACAGCCCCTCATCACGCCCGCCTGGGTCAAGCGCTTCCTCTACGACTGGAGGGTCTCCTCCGCCAAGGCCGAGCGGGTTCTGGGCTACAGGATCACCCCCCTTCCTGAAGCCCTCGCGGAAACCGCCCGCAGGCTTCGGGAGCGGGGAGGGTACTGAAGCCCCGGCCGCAGGCCGCCGAAAAACACCCCTCCAGGGTATTCGGGTTTCCCTTTCCCCGCCGTGCCGCTATACTGACCGGGTTCGGAACCCCATCCGCTAAGGAAGCCGGAATGATAGACTCCAGACTGAAACGCCTCGCGGAAATCCTGGTGACCTTCTCCCTCGCCGCCCGCGAGGGAGAGAAGGTCCTGATCCAGGCCGTGAACTCCGACGCCCCCTTCGTGAACGCCCTGGTGGACGCAGTGCTCGACGCCGGCGCCCTTCCCTTCGTGTCCCTCCGGGACAGGACCGTGGACCGCGCCCTGCTGCGCCGCGGGACGCCCGAACAGATGGAGGCCCAGGCCCGGTTCGAGCTGGCCCGCATGCGGGAGATGGACTGCTACATCGGCGTCACGGCGCTCCGAAACTTGGCCGCCCTGTCCGACGTCCCTCCGGACCGGATGGAGCTTTACAACCGGACGGTGGTGAAAAAGGTGCACATGGAGCAGCGCGTGCCGCACACCCGCTGGGTCGTCCTTCGCTACCCGACGCCGGGCATGGCCCAGCTGGCCGGGATGAGCGACGAGGCCTTCGAGGACTTCTATTTCGACGTCTGCACCCTGGATTACGCGCGCATGTCCCGGGCCATGGACCCTCTGGCGGAGCTCCTGGAAAAGACAGATCGGGTGCGGATCGTCTCCCCGGGGACGGATCTGGAGTTCTCCATCCGGGGGCTTCCGGCTGTCAAGTGCGACGGCAGGATGAACCTGCCCGACGGCGAGGTGTACACCGCCCCGGTGCGGGAGTCCGTGAACGGTACACTCTCCTACAACACCCCCAGCGAGCGCGACGGATTCACCTTCGAGAACGTGCGCCTGGAGTTCCGGGACGGGAGGATCGTAAAGGCCCAGGCCAACGACACGGCCAGGCTGAACGCCGTCCTGGACACCGACGAGGGCGCGCGCTACGCGGGAGAGTTCGCCTTCGGCGTGAATCCCTTCATTACCCGGGCCATGAAGGAAACCCTCTTCGACGAGAAGATAGCGGGGTCCATCCACTTCACACCGGGCAACTCCTACGACGACTGCTTCAACGGCAACCGCTCGGCGATCCACTGGGACATGGTGCTGATCCAGACTCCGGAGTACGGGGGCGGGGAGATCCGGCTGGACGGCAGGCTTATCCGCAAGGACGGCCGTTTCGTGATCCCGGAGCTGGAGGGCTTGAACCCGGAAAACTTGATCTAGGGAAGGAGACCGAATGAGGCTGGGTATAGGTTTCGTCACGGGGCGCAGGGGTTTTTTAAATCTTCTGCGGACGTATATCAATAACTGGAACGAGCACGGCCTGGTGACGGACCCGGCCACGGAGCTACGGCTGTTCGTGGCGTACGACCTGAAATACTTTGATACGAAGGTGCAGGATTACAAGGGGCTGGATCTCGAGCTGTCCGCGTGTTTACAGGGAATGGAGTACTACGGCAGCACCCGGATCCGGGACGAGTCCCGTATGCTGGTACGGGAAGGGGCCCTGGACCGCCAGGAGGCGGAGCTCCTATTCGGGGAGGGATACGGGAAGAAACGCAACGCCGTCGTATACGCCGCCGTGCGAAACCGGATGGACGCCCTGCTCTTCATCGACGACGACGAATACCCCATGGCCGTTACCGAGGAGGACGGCCGTCTTTTTTGGGCGGGCCAGGGAGTGGCCAGCGCCCACCTTGAGAGCATCGGAAAGGCCGACCTGACCCACGGGCGCCATTGCGGGTATATCTCCCCCATTCCCTTCGTGCGGTTCGACCGGAACCTCCCGGAGTCCCTGTTCGCCGAGTTTGTGGAAGCCCTGTCCAACGACATCATCAGCTGGGAAAAGATCCGGCGTACGGTGCTGGGGAACAAGGGTGTGACCTACGCGGATCGGGAAGTCCTCCGGGATCGCCCGGTGTTGGAGGTTCCCGAAGAGGGGGGGATGAAGTTCATCTCCGGCGCCAACCTCTGCTTCAACCTTTCCCGGATCGAGCGCATCGCCCCCTTCTACAACCCTCCCGGGGCGCGGGGGGAGGATACGTTCCTGGCAACGTGCCTCTCGAAGAATACGGTGCTACGGGTCCCTTGCTATACCTTCCACGACGGGTTCCTCACCTACACGAACCTTCTGAACGGCGTGCTTCCCCGGGAGCTTCAACCCGTTCTCGCGGATACGCGGACCACCGTAAAGCGGTTCGCTCGAGCGGCGGTCGGTTGGGCCCGATACAAGCCTTTGTTGACCTACATCACCCGGCGGGCGGAGTTCGAGGGCACCATAGACGCGATGCGCTCCGCCTTTGCGCGCGCGGTTCCCGCGCTCCGGTCCCACTTCCACACGGCCGATTTCGACCGCATCCCCTCGGAGCTCGAAGTCTACGCCCGGAACGTCCCGAGGCACTTCGAGTCCTTCGAGCGCACGAAGGCAGCCTGGAAAAAGGCGGTCGCATGGGCCCGGGCGAATCCCGCGGCATGATTGCCCGTTCGACGAGGGCGGCCTTCCCGGCCGCCGCGCTCCTCGCGGCTTTTCTTGTCTGCGCGGCCCTTCTCGCGGCCCAGGGCGGACTCGGTCTTTGGCGGTCGGGGAGATCGGGCGGGTCGAGCTCCGTCCCCGCCGAGCCGTACAGCGTTCACTTCGAGGGGATCCGGGACCCCTCCCGGGCGGACCTGTCCCGGATGACCCGGGCCGTCGTGACCCGTATCGTGGACGGGGACACGGTGGTCGTTGAGATTCCTTCGCCCCCCGAGGGCTTACGGCCTAGGGAAAACGTGCGCCTCATCGGCGTGGACGCCCCGGAGCTGCCCCGGAAGGGCCGGTCCGGGGACGCGGGGGCGGAGTTCGCGAGGGCCGAGGCGGAGCGCCTCCTTAAAGGCCGCCGAATGCTCCTGGCCTTCGACCGGGAGCTGCGGGACCGGTACGACCGGGTCCTTGCCTACCTGTATTCCGTCGAGGGCGTCTGCCTCAACCGGGAGCTGGTGGCCTCCGGAGCGGCCCGGGCGCTTCTCAAGTATCCCTTCGCGTTTTCCGCGGCCTTTCGGGACGCCGAACGGGAAGCCCGGGGAGCCGGACGGGGGCATTGGTAGCCCCTTTTGGGGGGCCGCGGGCCCGGAGGCGAAGATCCGCGGACGAACCGTTTTTTTTACACGACTTGAAACCTGTAAAACCTTCCGAAATTGTACAATCCTTGTAAATTAGGCTAGAATGTCTTCTCTCGCGGATCGAAATCGCGTGAACGGAATAGGGAGGAGCATCTATGAAACGTATTCTTGCTGTCGCGGCGGTTCTTCTGTCGGTCGTTTCCTTCGCGGCCGCCCAGAACACCCTGAACGTGTACACCACCCTGGAGGAACCCCTGGCCAAGGCGGTCCTGGAAAAGTTCGAGGCCGAGACGGGAATCAAGACGAGCTTCGTGCGCCTGTCCGGAGGCGAGGCCATCGCCCGCATGGAGGCGGAAGCCGCCAATCCCCAGGCCTCCATCTGGCTGGGCGGGGTGGGCCTGGACCATATCACCGCCAAGGACAAGGGTCTCACGACCCCCTACAAGTCCCGCTACGCGTCCAAAACCGCCGCGGGATTCAAGGATAAGGACGGGTACTGGATAGGACTGTACGTCGGCCCCCTCACCTTCGTGACCAACACCAAGCGGGCCGCCGAGCTGGGGCTTGCCCCGCCGAGGAGCTGGGCGGATTTACTGAAGCCCGAGTACAAGGGCCACATCCGCATGGCCAATCCGAACACCTCCGGCACGGCCTACAACGTCATCACCACCCTCCGCTACGTCTACAAGGGCGACGAGGAGAAGGTCTTCGACTACATGAAGAGGCTGGACGCGAACATAGACCAGTACACCCGCTCCGGCTCCGCCCCCGGCAAGAGCGTCGCCATCGGCGAGATCCCCATAGCCATCGGCTACGCCCACGACCAGGTGAAGCTCAAGGTGGAGGGCGCCCCGGTCGTGATCTACGCGCCCTCCGAGGGCACCGGCTACGAGCTGGCCTCCATGTCCCTGATCAAGGGGGGCAAGGACGCGGTCAACGCCAAGAAGCTCTACGACTGGGTGCTCTCCTCCAAGGCCGCCCAGGATCTCTTCGTGAAGTGGTACCTGGTCCTGGTGGCCTCCGGCGCGCCGTCCCACCCGGACGCCCTTTCCATCAAGCAGATAAAGACGGTCAAGCAGGACCTCCTGTGGGACGGCAACAAGGACAACCGGGCCCGGCTCCTGAAGCGCTGGACCGACGAAATCGGCTCCAAGCGGTAGATCCGCGTTCGTTCCGGTATCGGATCGCCCGGCGCGCGTCCGGGCGGTTCGGTTCCGCCGCTGTCGGCGGCCTCTGTCCGCCGGCAGCGGGCGGCCGTTCCGGGGGGAGAACCCGATGCCCAAGAAAGCTACGATCCTGAGATTCCTGGCCGTCCTGGCCGTGTTCGCGGCTGTGGATGCCTGGGTGTATTTCACTCTCCGGGGGACCCTGAGATCCCAGGAAGCCCGGGACTCCGAGAGCCGCCTGACGCTCCTGGCTCGGAGCGCCCCGGCGGACCCGGAGAACCTGGATCTTTGGCTGGCCTCCGTGCCCGAGAACCTGCCCGGGGGAGGCGTCGTCTACCTCCTTCCCACCGAGGATCCCGAGATCTACGACCCGAGGGCCGTGGACGAGGAGGCGGCGCTCCTATGGGAGTCCGTGTCCGGCACCGAGGACGCGGCCAAGGGGCTGGAGTCCGCCTACTACTTCGAGAACTACGTATCCCCGGTATGGCTGGAGCACGGGGGAACGCGGGTCCGGCTCTTCTATTCCCCGGTCCTGGACGAGAGCGAGTCCGAGCTCCTGGGGATCGCCGTATTCCTGGCCCCGGCGGCCGGGAACCGCGCCCTGGAGCGGCTCTTCGCCCTTTTCGCGATCGGGACCTTCGTGCTCTTCGCGGCGCTTTCCGGGATTTCCCGGTTTTCCCGGGACCCGACGGTAGGCTACGCGGTCCTGGCGCTGGCCGGAATAGCGGCGGTCTTCATAGCCTATCCCCTTGCGGAGGCCCTCCGTCTTTCCTTCCTGCGGGACGGGAAGTTTTCCTGGGATACCTGGAAGGGAGTCCTCTCCGGGGCGCACCTGCAGGCCCTGTGGGGGTCCGTCCGCCTGGGGATCTGGACCGCGTCGGTGTCCACGGTCGTCGGGTTCGTGTTCGCCTTCGCGATCCACCGGACCGGGATGGGGGGGAAGAGGTTCCTCTCAACGGTGGCCCAGCTCCCGGTGATCTCCCCGCCGTTTTCCCTCACCCTTTCGGTGATCCTGCTGGCGGGGAACAACGGCCTCATCACCCGCCAGCTCCTGGGCCTCGAGACCTTTTCGATCTACGGGCTTACCGGCCTGGT
>CAYTYG010000002.1:18140-26375 GCA_964441515.1 uncultured Treponema sp. | reverse complement strand
AGCAAAAGCAGGCGCCGCCGGATTCATGGCCGGCTGGGGCCCTAGTAAGATCGCGATCACCTTCCTGGAAGGCGCCAAGGACATCGTGTTCGGGGCTCTGGTCGTGGGACTTTCCCGCGGAATCCTTATCGTCATGCGGGAAGCCAAGATCATCGACACGGTCATCTACGCCATGGCCCTGCCCCTGTCCGCCTTCCCCCGCTGGCTGGCCGCGGAGGGCATGCTGGTCGTGCAGACCCTGATCAACTTCTTCATCCCCTCGGGCTCCGGGCAGGCCGCCACCACCATGCCCATCATGGCGCCCCTGTCGGACCTGTTGGGCATAAGCCGCCAGACCGCGGTCCTGGCCTTCCAGTTCGGGGACGGGTTCTCCAACGTCCTGTGGCCCACCACGGCCCTGCCGGTCATCTGCTCCATAGCGAAGGTTCCCATAGACAAGTGGTGGAAGTTCTTCGTGCCCTTCTTCGGCTGGCTGCTCGTGGCCCAGGTCATCTTCATGGCCGTGGCCGTAGGCATCGGCCTGCAGTAATCGTTCCGTTGAGCTAGAACGTTTCGGAAAGATCAAGAGGGCGGCGGGGGGCTTACCCTTGCCGCCTTCTTTCTTGAAGGGGGATAGGGATGGAACTGGATATTCTGGTCCGCGGCGGAACCGTCGCGGACCCCGAGGCGGGCACGGAGCGCGCCCTGAACCTTGGGGTGAAGGGCGGCAGGATCGCGTATCTCGGAACGGACGCCCCGGCGGCGGGCCGGACCCTGGACGCGGCCGGCCTCCTGGTAAGCCCGGGCTTCGTGGACACCCACATGCACGACGAGGAGCTGGACGACCCGGACACCATCCAGCAGGCCCTGCTGAGGCAGGGGGTCACCACGGCCATAGCCGGAAACTGCGGTTCCGGGCCCCTGCTCAAGGACATACGGCCGAAGCGCCGGACTCCCTGGCTCAACCTTTCCTACATGACCGGCCACCGCGTCCTCCGCGAGGCCGTAGGCATCCTGGACGTCTACAAGCCCGCGGACGAGGCGCAGACAGCGGAGATGGAGAAGCTCCTCCGGAAGGAGCTGGAGGAGGGGTCCCTGGGCCTTTCCTTCGGCCTGGAGTACGCCCCCAACACGAGCCCCCGGGAGATCGACGCCCTGGCCCGGGTGGTCAAGGAGTATCCCCGGCGCTTCGTCTCGGTACACATACGGTACGACGGTCCCGATTGCCTCAAGGCCGTCCGGGAGATGATAGACCTGGCCGCCCGCTTCGGGATACGGGTCCAGATTTCCCACATCGGTAGCATGACGGCCTTCGGATTCTCCGCCGAGGCCCTGAGGATGACGGACGAGGCCCGGGCGGCCGGTACGGACGTCACCATGGATTGCTATCCCTACGCTGCCTTCTGCACCCACGTGGGGTCCACGGTCTTCGACCCGGGCTTCGAGAAGCGCTGGGGCAAGGGCCTGGAGTCCCTGGAGGCCGCCTCGGGCAAGTACAAGGGACAGAGATTGACCCCGGAATCCTTCGCGGACCTTCGGGCCAACGATCCCAAGGCCCTCATCATAGCCCACGTGATGAACGAGGAGGAGATACGCCTCTGCCTCTCCCACCCCCAGTGCGCCATTGGGTCGGACGGGGTCCTGCACGGGGGCGAGGGGCATCCCCGGGCGGCCGGCACCTTCCCGCGGGCCCTCCTATGGCTGCGGGAGTCGGGGCTTTCCTGGGCGGAGGCCCTGCGCCACGCCACGAGCCTTCCGGCGTCCATGGCCTGGCTGCCCGTCGGAGTCCTGAAGGAGGGGGGCCCCGCGGACATCGCGGCCTTCTCCCCCGAGCGCCTCCGGGACCGCGCCACCTTCAAGGACCAGCTGGCCCCCCCGGAGGGGATGGAATACGTGATCGTGAACGGCCGCGTAGCCGTGGAGCGAGGGGAGGTAGCGAAGCCCCCCGCGGGGCGGCTCGTGCTGCGCCCATAGCCCCGGGCGCGCGCCCGGGACGGAAACCCGAACTGCCCCCAGGGGGCGAAAGCGAGGAGCATCTTGTCCGATTACAACAGCCTGCTGCCCCGGCTGGACGCCGGGATAGACCGCTACGCCGAGGCCGCCGTCGCCCTGAGCGACGCCATGGCCGGGGATCCCGAGATCTCGGAGCACGAAGTCCGCTCCAGCAAGGCCCACGCGGAGTTCCTGAAAAAGGCGGGCTTCGAGGTTGAAAAGCCCTTTTTCGGGATACCGACGGCCTACAACGCCCGGATCGCCGCGGGGAAAAACGGCCGGGTCTGCCTCCTTACGGAGTACGACGCCCTGCCGGAGATAGGCCACGCCTGCGGGCACAACGTGCATGGGGCCATGTCCCTCCTGGCCGGGGCGGGGCTGGCCCCCCTCATGAAGGAGATAGGCGGGGAGCTCTGGGTAACGGGAACCCCGGCGGAGGAGTCGAACGGCGCCAAGATTCCCATGTCCGAGAAAGGCCTCTTCGACGACTTCGACCTGGCCCTGATGATCCACAGCGGGAACGACGTTTCCTACGTCCGGTACCGCGCCCTGGCCATGGACTCCTTCGAGTTCCGGTTCAAGGGCAAGGCTTCCCACGCGGCGGCGGCCCCCTGGGAGGGCCGGAACGCCCTGAACGGCGCCCAGCTCTTCTTCCACGCGGTGGACATGCTGCGCCAGCACGTCACCCCGGACGTCCGGATACACGGTATCTACACCCAGGGCGGGGCGGCCTGCAACATAGTCCCGGAGACGGCCGCGGTGCGCTTCTACTTCCGGGGCGAACGCCGCGCCTACCTGAACACCCTGGTCAAGAAGATCCTCCGGGCCGCGGAGGGCTGCGCCCAGGCTACGGACACCGAGGTGGAATGGAGCAACTTCGAGCTCTCCTTCGACGAGATGCAGCCCAACGAGGCCGCGGAGTCCATGATGGAGGACGTCTTCCGGGAGCGGAACGTGCCCTTCGTACCCTGCCCGGGACCCAAGGGCTCCTCGGACGTGGGGAACGTCTCCATGCGCTGCCCGGCCCTCCAGCCCACGTTGTCCATCATGGACAAGCCCCACGCCTGGCATACCCGGGAATTCGCCGCGGCGACGACCGGCCCCCTGGCCCACAAGGCCCTGGTGGAAGGGGCGCGGCTCCTGGCGCGGGCCTGCCTCCGCACCTTCCTGGACCCCGAGCTTCGCAAGCGCATGCGCGCGGACTTCGAGGCCGAGAAGAGCCGGCCGCCGGTCTGAGGCCGACCGGGGAGGGACGGGGCATTAGCCCGCCTCCCCCCGCGGAGCTCCTGGGCGTGGACCTGCTCACGGAGGAGGGAAAGGCGGCGTACAGGGAGCGGGGCTTGGGGGTCTCCGCCTGCGAGAGGGCCGGCGCACCCTTAGCGTCCGGACCCCGGAGGCGATGCCGGCCGAGGGAAAGCCCTCCTGACGATCCGTCAATACCAGTTCAGCACGTCCTCCGCGAAGCCCAGGAACCTATCCAGCTTGACCTTCTTCCCGCCGTCCAGGACTGCCGTCCCGGTGAAATAACCGAAGACCTGGTGCTGCAGGCTCTTGATGACCGCGAGGTTCGTCTCGGAGTGGCGGTCGAGGACGGGCTCGAAGTTCATCTCGAAGCGCCCGTCCGAGCTGGTGAACCGCCAGGGCCGGGTGTAGTCCTCCGTGTCGATATGGAAGACAACCTCGTCCAGCTTGTGGGCCTTGCCGTCCCAGAACAGGATGTTCTCGCTGGCGGGCGTCCGGTCCGTGAAGCCGTACCCGATGTTGAACCCGAAGGCGTGCCCGTCCACGTACCCCGAGCCGGACCCCCAGTACCATCGGTTCTTGTAGGTCCAGCGGCCGCGGCCCCAGTCCAGGGCGCCGAAATCCCGCTTGGGATCGAACTCGTATTTCGTCGAGCCTATCGTGAAGGACCCCTCGGCGGGCATGCAGTTGATCTTCCGGTTGTAGTAGAAGGCCCGGCGGTTCTCCGCCCAGGAGGTGGCGATGTTGAGGCTCTCCAGGCCCTCGGGCTGGGAAAGGACGACCCTGCCCCGGAGCCCCTCCTCCCCCCGGGCGTTCTTGACGCCGGGAGCCTCGAACTCCAATACCCGCCGCCCCGCCGAATACTCGAAGCGCAGGCCCAGCTTCGCGTCCGCGAAGGAGACGCTTCCCGAGTCGCTGTCCGGGGAGAATCCCGTGCGGTGCCGGGGGAAGGCCGCCAGGGTGTCCGCCTGGCTTGAGTGCCGGCGCTCGAAATCCAGGAAGCAGACCGCGTTAAGCCCCGCGTAGCCCAGGTCGCTGATCGTCATGGTGAGGCCGAACTTCCCGTCCTGCGAAAGGACGGAGTAGTAGTCCCACTCCTTGATCCGCCACCAGGGCGCCCGGATCTTCGAACGGTCGTAGCGCCAGAAAGGTTGGCGGGCCCAGCCCTCCTTCGCGATCCTCCCGTCCGGGTCCAGAAGCTCCATCGGTTCGGTGATTTCCGTATTCATTTTTCCTCCTAGGCGCAGAATCCTCGGTAGCGCATGTACAAAAAAAGCGTGGCTGTCATGAGGGCATGGCCGTAGTCCTCGGCCCCGACCAGGTCGACGGCCTCTCGCTCGGGCACCAGGAGCACCTCGATCTCCTCGTGCTCGTCCAGCGCCTGCGGCCGATCCAGGACGCAGCCCTCGGCTATGAAGGCGTGGAAGGTGTTGGTCATGAACGCGGGGTTGGGGGACAGGAGGCCCAGGGGCACGACGATCTCGGCGCGGTAGCCGGTCTCCTCCAGGAGCTCCCGGGCTACAGCCTGCACGGGATCCTCGCCGGCGTCGATGATGCCCCCGGGAAACTCCACGGACAGGCGGCCCGTACCGTGGCGGAACTGGCGTATCATGACGAACTTGCGGCCGTCGGGGGTGTCCACCACGGGTATGACCCCCGCCCAGTCGGGGGCGTTCACCAGGAAAAACGTGCCGCACCTGCCCTCCGGGCCCTCCCGGTCGCTGCAGGAAACGTCGAATATCCGGCAGTCCGCCAGGGACCGGGTCGCCAGCTCCCTCCAGGTACAGGGCTTTCGCATGCGCAAAGGGTAGTACAGGTTTCCGCTTGCCGCAAGCGGATTGTGCTTCCCGGGCTGTGAACGCCGGCTATCCCGGCCCGGGGCGCAATTCCGCCAGCCGCAGAACCTCCGGCCGGTACTCGAAGTGCACCGTGTCGAACCAGAGCCACTTGCCGCCCCACACGAATCCCTCCGCCTCGAAGGCGTCCACCACGGCGTCCGGGACCAGCCAGATCCTCGAGTCCGGCAGGCTCCACCACTCCTCGACGCCCGCATCGAAGGCCCAGCGCCAGTAGGCGTACCGGCCCCGGTACGAGCGGGGCACGATGTCCAGGGCCGCCCCGTAGCCGTGGTAGCTCCGCCGGGCGGTTCCGGCTATCTCCCGCCAATGGTAGCCCTGGACCTGGGCCACCCCGTCCAGGAAGGCCCCGACCGAGGGATCGCTCCCCCGCGCCGCGAGGATGCGTTCCTCCACGCGAGCCAGGGGCCGCGCCAGGAGAGGATGGACCCGAACCGATGTACCGAGAAACCGTACAGCCGCCTGGGCCCGCTCGGCCTGGGCCTCGGAGGATATCCCGTACAGTCCGTCCAGGAACGCGTCGGACCGAGGCGTATCGTCCCGGTTTCCCGCCCGGTTCCGGGCTTTCAGGCGCTCGACCAGCTCCGGGCTCAACTCGGGGCTCCTCCGGGGGCCCCGGTAGTAGGGGTAGAAGCGCAGGGGGGCGTAGGAGGCCCAGGCTTCCCGCTCGTCCTCCGGCAGCATCCGGCCCTCGGCCCAGGCGTACCACCGGTCGCCGACCCGGACGGACCACTGGCCGCCCCGGAGCTGCCTAGCCGCCACGCGGTCCGGATAGGCCTCGGCCAGGGCCCGGGTCTCCAGTTCCCCGGGAAGCGGGGCGGCTTCCGGGGCCGCCGGGGATGGAACAACCTGGGCCCTAGAAATCCCGCAGGCGCCCAGGAGCCCGAGTGCGATGAAAACGAAGAGCTTCACCGGCATACCTCTCCCAGAAAGATACCGGTTTTAGGGCCGCCGAAAAACCCAAACTTGGTCCATGAAAGCTATGCCGACGGAAAGTCCGGCCTTGGGATTTTCCGGATTTTCCTGCCTTCCCGGGAAGCCGTTCATCCCTTACAATGGAGAAAAATCCACGCGATTCCGCGGCCAGCGAGGTAACCATGAAGACGACCGACCTTCCGTCCATCCTCAAGTGCAAGCCCCTTAACGAGGGATGCGAAAGCCGGGAGATAAAGGGAGGATACACGTCGGACCTCCTTTCCGACGTCATGAGCAAGGCCAAGGAAGGCTATGCCCTGATCACGATTCAGGCCCACAAGAACACGGTGGCCGTGGCTTCCATGCTGGGCTTGGCTGCCGTGGTGCTCTGCAACGACCGGCCCGTTCCCCAGGACATGCTCGACGCGGCCCGGGAGGAGGGCCTGCCCCTCTTCGGAACCCCGGAGACACAGTTCGAAATCTCCGGCCGGCTCTACGCGGCGCTCCTAGGACTCGAGTGAGCGCCCCGGACGCCGGATGACGGTTCTGGCGGACCTCCATAACCACTCCTGCCTCTCCCCCTGCGCCAGCCTGGAGCTGAGCCCCGCGGTCCTGGCCCGCCGGGCCCGGGAGGCGGGCCTGGACCTGGTGGCCCTGACGGACCACAACAGCGCGCGGAACGCCCCGGCCTTCCGGGAATGCGCCCGCCGGGAGGGCATAGCGGCCCTCTACGGAATCGAGGCCACGAGCGCGGAGGAGGTTCACGTCCTGTGCCTCTTCGCGACCGTGGAGGACGCCCTGGAGTTCTCCCGCCGCCTGGAAAGCCTTTTGCCCCGGCTTCCCTACGACCCCCGGGTCCTGGGAGACCAGGCGGTCGTGGACGCCGACGAGAACATCCTGGAGCTTCCGGACCTCTTCCTGGGAACGGCCCTGCGGGAGGGCTACGACGAGCTGTGCGCCGAGGCCGACCGGCGCGGCGCCCTCGTCATACCGGCGCATATAGACCGGCCCGTCTACGGGGCCATAGTCCAGCTGGGCTTCCTTCCGGACGGGCCCTACGCGGCGGTGGAGGCCATGCGGGCCCCGCCGGAGGGCATGGCCCGGGGATACCCGGTGATCTCCGGCTCCGACGCCCATGTCCCGGAGCACGTGGGGAGGCGGCCCTTCGCCGTGGACCTGGACGAACCGTGGCGGGACGAGGACGGGACGGTGAGGATCGACGTCCTGAGGAGGGCGCTCTCCGAGGGCCGCGCGCGGCCCTCGTGGGAACTTGCGGGACCCCGGCAAGGGAGCTAGACTGGCTTCCATCCGTTCCGGAGGGGGGAGGGTGTTATGGAGAAAATCCTGTACTGGGGGCTCGATGTGGTACGGGCCGTGCAGTCCGCCGCCAACCCGGTTTTTACCCTCTTCTTCCGTTTCATAACCTTCCTGGGAAGCGAATACCTTTTTCTCCTGGTCATACCCTTGGTGTATTGGTGCGTGGACCGAACCAAGGGCATACGGCTGGGCATCCTGGTCATCACCTCCGCGGTCCTGAACGCGTGGCTAAAGGTCCTCTTCGCCCAGCCCCGCCCCTACGACCTGGACCCCTCCGTGAAGATGGCGCATGAACCGAGCCGCGCCCTCCCGTCGGGCCACTCGCAGCACTCCGCCACCCTATGGGGCGGCCTGGCCCCCTGGATCCGGCGCCCCTGGGGGCTGATCCTGGCCCTTGTCCTGCCCCTGCTGATCGGGTTTTCCCGGGTCTATCTGGGCGTCCATTTTCCCACGGACGTCTTTCTGGGATGGGCCCTGGGCTACGTTTTCGCGGCCGCGCACGCCCTCTGGGGGAACTACCTTCAGGCCCTGGCCGCCCGGCTTCCGGGCCGCGCCCAGGTCATCCTGGCCGCGGCGGCCGCCCTGGGGATGAACGCCCTGAACCGGGAGGAAACCGGGCTTCCCGGGCTCCTCTTCGGGGCCGTCGCCGGGGCCGTCCTGGCCTCTTCCCGGGCGCTCTTCGACGCGTCCGCGGGGACAACGCCCCGGAAGGCGCTTCGCTTCCTCGCCGGGGCGTCCGCGGCCGCGGTCCTCTATTTCGGGCTGAAGGTTCTCCTGCCCGGGAGAGGATCGGAACTCTACGGCCTATTCCGGTTCGTCCGGTACGGGATACTGGGGGTATGGATGACCCTGGGAGCCCCCTGGCTCTTCCTGAGGCTCGGGCTGGCCGAGACCTCTCCTACTCGGAGAGAATGAAGCCCCCGTCGGACAGGGA
>CAYTYG010000002.1:0-18130 GCA_964441515.1 uncultured Treponema sp. | reverse complement strand
CCCCGGGAGGCTCCCGCCGAGAGATAGACCCTCTTTTCCTTGTCCACGAAGACCGCCTCCACCCCCGGCAGGCTCTTTAGAAGGGCCATCCCCCGCTCCCGCCCCAGGGCGAAGAGGGTCGTGGACAGGCCGTCCGCGTCGATGGAGGAGGCGGAGTGGACGGAAACGGACATCAGGTCCGACTCCACGGGACGGCCCGTCCGGGTGTCCAGGATGTGGTGGTAGCGTTTGCCGTCCCGCTCGAAGTAGCGCTCGTAGACCCCGCTGGTCACCACGGTTCCCGCCTGCATGCTGACCACGCCCAGGTATTCCCCCCGGTCGCTGAAGGGATTCTGGACGCCGATGCGCCAAACCGATCCGTCCTTCTTCCGGCCGAAGGCCAGGATGTTCCCCCCCAGGTCCACGATGGCCGCCTTGACCCCGTGCTCCGCCAGGATGCGCCCCGCCTCGTCCGCGGCGTATCCCTTGGCGATGGCTCCCAGGTCCAGGAGCATGCCCCGTTTCCGTAGGAAGACCGTGGAGGCCTTACCGTCCGCTTCCACCAGGGTCCAGTCCACCAGCCGGAGGGCCGCCGCTATCTCCCCGTCCTCCGGAATCCTCTCGCCCTCCATGCCGATGTTCCAGAGCTTGGCCACGCACCCGATGGTCGGGTCGAAGGCGCCGCCCGAGATCCTCGCGTATTCCAGGGCCCTGCGGACGACGAAGAGCGTGTCCGGGGAGACCCGAACGGGCTCCCGGCCGGCCGCCTCGTTCACCCGCGCGATCTCGGTGCCCTCCCGGTTGGCGCTCATGCGCTCCTCGATCTCCCGCAGGCGCCGGAAGACCGCGTCCAGAGTCCTGTCGGAACCCCCGTCCAGCAGGGAGACGGAGCATACGGTCCCGAGGACGTATTCCGAACGGCGCAGCGGCTCCCCGGTCCCGGGGCGGGCGCAGGCGGAGAGAGCGAGGGAAAGACAAAGGAGGAACAGGATGGCTCGGCGCATGGATGGGAGTATCCCAAAAAGGAGGGGCTTGTTCAATCGGCGCGGGAGGCGGCCGGGGCCGGACGCGGCGAGCGGGACGTCAGGAGAAGAAGGAGCACTCCTCGGCTATGGTCGTGGTGTTGCCGTGGCCGGGATAGACCCGGGTGTGGGAGGGCAGGGTCATGAGCTTGCCGCGGATGCTCTCCAGTATGGCTTCCTCGGAGGCGTCGAAGCCGTCCGTCCGGCCCAGCCCGCACTGGAAGAGCGTGTCCCCGGACAGGAGGGATTCCTGGGACTCGATGTAGAAGCAGCTGCTACCGGCGGTGTGCCCCGGCGTATGCAGCGTGACTATCTCCGTACCGGGAAGCTTGTCCCCGTCGGAAAGCAGGATGTCCGCCTCCGGCATAGGAGACCAATAGGTATTGAAGAAAAACCGGTGGCCTATGTCGCTGAAGACCCGGAGGTTCGTCTCCCGGCTGCGGGCGCCGAGGTACCGGGCGTCGGCCTCGTGGATCGCGACCGGTACGGGGCCCAGGATTTTTAGAAGCCCGGGAAGTCCCGCGATATGGTCCAGGTGTCCGTGGGTGCAGGCGATTAATACGGGCTTCAGGGTTCCCAGGGCCGAGGCGATCCGCTCCGGGTCGGCCCCGGGGTCCACGACCACCCCGCGCCCGTCCCCCAGGTCGACGATGTGGACGTTCTCCCCGATCGGCCCTACAATCAACGTCGTGATCATGGAAGGTGCATCCTATACGAACGCGGGGAAGTCCGCAAGGCGCCGGGGCGGGAAAAGCCCCTCCCTGTCCTAGGCGGCATTCCCTTGCTGCGCCCCCTAGTCCTGGCCGTCCTGGCAGCCCTCCTCTTCTACGGGATTCTCCCCGTGGCGGGCGCCTTCGGGGCCCGGACGCGGTGGAGGGCCTTCCGCCGCCGCCTCCTGGCCGCGGACGGTTTGCCGCTCCTGGACCTTGGCCGCCTCCTGCGGGAAGGAGAGGCCCCGGCCGGGGAGTACCGGCACTGCGGCTCCGTGGAGGCCATCCAGGGCGAGGACCGGGTCTGGACCCGGGGAGCCGACGTCACGGTCTCGGTCTGCCTCAAGTACGCGCGGATCTACCTCCTGCCCGCGGCCCGGTCCGCGGAGTCCGGGGAATCCTACGACCTGGAGGGGGCGGACGAGACCCTGCGGCTTACGCCGTGGAAACGCTTTTCCGGCCTGGAGGAGGGAGCGCGTCTGTACGCGGCGGGAAGCCTGCGGAACGAGGGCGGCCTTCCCGTCTTTTCGGGGACGGCTTCGGATCCCCTGCTCGTCCTGATCTACGACGGCCGGGACGAGGACCTCACGAGAAGGGCCCTCTGGGCGGGAAGGCACCGGAACGAGTACTGGAATCCCGTGACCCTGGCGTCCCTGACGGCGGGCTTCCTGGCCGCGGGTTCCGCGTTCATCTCCCTGCTGCGCCCGCCCCTGCTGTCCCTGCCCGCCGCCCTGGCGGCCTCGATCGCTCTGGCCCCGGCCATTCCCTTCCTGCCTCCGGGCTTGGCCCTGGTATCCGTCTACCGCCGTCTTTGGGATCGGGCGCGGCGCCTTCGGGCCCGGAGGGATCTTTTACGCAGCGGGCTTCCCCTGCCCGCGGGGGCGGAAAGCCCCCCGCCGGACCGGGAAGCCCTGGCCGAGGAATGCGTGCGTAAGGCTCGGAAAAACGAAATACGGGCGGGGCTGGCCTTTTCGGCGGCCCTGGCGGTCAACTTCGCGGGGATGGTGTTCCTGGTTCGGGCCCTCATTCGATAGGGTCGGACCGGGCCGGACCCTCTCCCGGAGAACCGCCCTCCGGACCGGTCTTCATCTCTTCCTTGCGCGGACGGGCCCGGTTCACGACCAGCTTTCGGCCCTTGACGAGAGTCCCGTCCACGTCCTGGATGATCAGGTCCGCGGCGGCGGGGTCCACGTTCACGAAAGAATAATTATCGAAGGTCCGTATCGCCCCGATGTCGGTCTCCTCGATCCCGGAAACGTCCGAAAGAACCCGGAGTATGTTCTGGGCCGTGAACCTCTGACGTCGGCCCATGCTGAAAAAGAGGGTCGTCCCCTCCCCGGCGTACCTTCCCCTCTTGAGGCGCTGGCCCTCGAGACCCGGCTCCGGGGCCGAGGCGCCGCCTTTTACGGCCGGCGGGAAACCGGGCTTGCCCGCGCCCTCCGGCGGGCGCCGCGCCCTGCCGTCCCCGGCCCCCCGGCCGGTCCGACCCTTCGGCGCCCTCTTCCCGGGTCCTCCGCCTTCTATTCCCGCGCCCAGGGAGCGCAGGACCAGGGCGGCCGCGGCATACGACCGTAGATGGAACGGGATACGGGAGCGGAAAAGAGACCTGCAGGCGTTCAGGATCGAGGGATCCCGGACGGCCCGTACGTCTTCCAGGACCTTCGAAATCAGGGCATCGGCGTCGCTTTGGGGAAAATCTTTTTTCATCTCTTCCGTTGACACGTCGCACTCCTTGAAGACTATTTTGACGGATACGTTTTTGAATCGCAATACCCCGGAGGAATACGGTCCGGCAAGGAAAAAAACTTAACATATATATTTATATATCTATATTATTTATTCCATACTTGACCTTCCTCGCGTTTCCCGTCAAAATCTATATCACATCTCAACTCAACTTTCTGTAGCTTGCGCAAGGAGCAGATATGGCGGAGAAGAAACGCGTCCTCATCCTCGGCGGCGGATACGCCGGCGTATGGGCCGGAAAGATGCTGGAAAAGAAATTCCGCAAACGCAAGGACGTGCAAATCACCCTGGTGGACAAAAAGCCCTACCACACTCTGATGACGGAACTGCACGAGGTCGCGGGGTGGAGGGTCGAGCCGGACTCGGTCCAGGTCCCCTTCCGGAAGATATTCGGCGCCCGGAACATCGACGTCCGGGTGGACAACATCACGAAGGTCGACTTCGAGGCGAAGGTCGCCCGGAGCGAGACCGCCACGTACCCCTTCGATTACATCCTCGTGGGCGTGGGGGCGGAGCCGGAGTACTTCGGCATCCCGGGAGTGAAGGAGAACAGCTTCTCCCTCTGGTCCTTCGACGACGCCATGCGGATACGCCGCCACCTTGAGGATGTCTTCGCCCGCGCGGCCTGCGAGACGGATCCCGCCAAGCGCCGGAGGCTCCTGACCTTCGTGGTGGCTGGAGCCGGCTTCACGGGGATAGAGATGATCGGCGAGCTCCTGGAGTACCGCCGGACCATGTGCCGGAAGCACCACCTGGACCCGAAGGAGAGCCGGGTCGTCAACATCGAGGCCCTGCCCTCCATCCTTCCCATCCTGGACGAACCCCTCCGGGTCCGGGCCGAGAATTACATGAAGAAGATGGGCTGCGAGATTCTCCTCAACAGCGCCATCACCGGGGCGGAGCCCGGAAAGGTTATCCTCAAGGACGGAACCGTCCTGGAGACGGATACCTTCATCTGGACCTGCGGTGTCAAGGGCTCCTCCTTCACCTCCGAGCTGGCCGTGCAGAAAGCCGAGCGCGGACGCGGACGCATGCAGGCCAACGAGTTCATGCAGTCCCCGGACTACCCCTACGTGTACCTGGCGGGGGACAGCGCGTTCATCCTGGAGTCCACGGGAAAGCCCATGCCCCAGATCGTGGAGGCGGCCCACTTCTCCTCGGAGACCGCGGCGCGCAACATCATCGCGGACATCGACGGGGGGGAAAAGCACAAGTTCAAGCCGAACTACCACGGCTTCATGGTATCCATAGGCGGACGGTACGGCGTGGCCAACGCCGGGGGCATGAAAACCCGGGGCTTCTTCGCCCTGGCCATGAAGCACCTGATCAACTGCTGGTACCTCCTGAACATCGCGGGGCTGAACCAGGTATGGGAGTACGTCAAGCACGAGTTCCTGGACATCCGGGAACGGAGATCCTTCATAGGCGGCTTCGCGGCCCACAAGGTACGGGACTACTGGCCCCTCCTGCTCCGCATGTGGCTGGGCTTTATGTGGCTCGTGGAAGGCGTGAACAAGGCAAGCGAGGGCTGGCTCAAGTTCGACCTGGGTTCGAAGAGCGGGTGGATGTTCTCTCCCGGCGTAACCCAGAAGGGCGTTCCGGAGGCCGTGTCCGCGGCTTCGGGCGCCTGGGACGCAGCCGCGGAAACCGCGGCAGAGGCCGTGACCGCGGCCTCCGGGGCGTGGGACGCAGCCGCGGGCGCCGGGGAGGCGGTCGCGGAGGCCGCGGGTCCCTGGCTAGACATCGCCAAGCCCATCCTGGCGCCGGACTCCGGACTCGTCACGTGGTTCCGTACCGTCTTCATGGACGGAATCTTTTCACACCTCCACTTCGGGGCCTTCCAGGGCATGATCGTGTTCATGGAGATCCTGATCGGCCTGGCTCTCTTCGGGGGCTTTTTCACCTGGTGGGCCGCGGTGGCCAGCATCGGGATGTGCCTGGTGTTCACCCTTTCGGGGATGTTCGCCTGGAACCAGCTCTGGTTCGTGTTCGCCGCCATCCTGTGCATGGGCGGGGCGGGCCGGGCCTTCGGACTGGACTACTGGTCCGTGCCCCTGTTCAAGCGCTGGTGGAACGGAACGAAGTTCGCGCGGAAGCGTTATTTCTACGCGGACGACCCCAGCAAATGACCGGAAAGCCGGAGCCGCGCGGCGGCCCGCCCTCGGGAGACACCCTCCCGGGGCGCCGCCGCGTTCCTTCCCGGGGGGCCGAAGCCGGCCCCGGATCCCGGCACCCGTCCAAGGACGATCCGATACAGCCATGACCGACTTCTGGAACGATTTCCCCGCCCTGCGAGGCGGCCTGGAGGCCGTGGTCTCCGTCATGACCGAGACGGTTCGGTCCCGCAGCTTCCCCCTGGGAGAGGACCTGGTCCGAATCGTGGACGCGGACGGCAAGATGCTCCGCCCCGGCTTCCTGCTTCTAAGCGCGGAATTCGGCGGGAGGGACGTGAAAGAACTCGTCCCCCTGGCGGCGGCCATCGAGCTTCTCCACCTGGGCACCCTCATCCACGACGACATCCTGGACGACGCGGAGCTGCGGCGGGGGGAGCCTGCCTTCCACACACGGAACGGAACCAAGGAAGCCCTGCTCACCGGGGACTGGCTCTTCGCCCAGTGCTTCCGCTTGGCCGCCGCCTTCTCGAACCCCGCCAACGCGAAAAACCTGGGAGCCGTGGTGGGCATCATCTGCTCCGCCGAGATACGCCAGGACCTGGACAAATACCGCTACTCCGGGAGCGTCCGGGAATACCTGCGCAAGATAGCCGGCAAGACCGCGGCTCTCTTTTCCCTGGCTTTCCACGTGGGCGCCTCGGAGAGCGGCTGCCCGCCCCGCACGGCCGCGATTCTGCGGCGCGTGGGCTACGACATCGGGATGGCCTTTCAGGTCATCGACGATATCCTGGACGTGGAGGGCACGGAGGGAGTCTTCCGAAAGCCGGTTGGCAGGGACCTCTCCGAGGGGCTCTGCACCCTTCCGCTTATCCATGCCCTGGCCCGGGACGACGGGAGCCTCGGCCGGCTTCTTGCCTCGCCGCCCTTTTCCCGGGAGACGATCGACTGTATAGTCTCCCGCATACGGGAAACGGGGGCGCTCGAGGAATCCCGGAAGACCGCGAGGCGCTACACCGAGCTGGCCCTGGGGGAGATTGGGCGGCTTCCAGACCGGCCCGCGCGGCGCTCCCTGAGGATGGTGGCGGAGCGGCTGCTGGTGCGGGAATACTGACACTTTTCGGGGCCGGAGCGGTTGCATAGTGGACACTCGACTGTTTACCTACATCCTTACGGCCGTCGGGCTCTCCATGGACGCATTCGCGGTCTCCATCTCCGGCGGAATCTGCGTCCCCAAGCTGAAATTTCGCCACGGCCTGCGGGCCGCCCTGTTCTTCGGCTTCTTCCAGTTCCTCATGCCACTGGCCGGCTTCGCGGCGGGCTCCTCCTTCCGGGGCCTGATCGGCCGCTTCGACCACTGGATAGCCTTCGGGCTCCTGGGCTTCGTGGGCTTCCGGATGATCCGGGAGGGCCTTGCGATCCGGAGCGAAAACGCCTGCGACGAGGAGGAGCTCCGCAGCCGGAACATCCTGGACCTGGGCACCCTGACCCTCCTGGCCATAGCCACGAGCATCGACGCCCTGGCCGTAGGGCTCTCCTACAGCATCCTGGGGCAGCCCATCCTGATCCCGGCCGTCATCATCGGCGTCCTTACGTTCGCCGTCTGCCTGGCGGGCTGCGAGTTCGGGAAGCGGCTCGGAACCGCCTTCGAACGCTGGGCGGAGATCGCGGGGGGCGCCGTCCTGATCGGCATCGGCCTGAAGATCCTCCTGGAACACCTCGGGAAGCACCTTTGAGGGACGGTTAAACGGACGGGACGGCACCCTCGGCGCGGGAATCCCGTCCCCGGAGTCCGGGGACAAACCGCTCCACACGCAGCGCTTCTTGGGGATATACTATGATTCCGATGAAAACCCGGATCCCGCTACCGGCGGCCCTTCTCCTCGCGGTCCTGCTTCCCGCGGCGGCCCAGGCGACCGCCCCGCCCGCCCGGAACCGAGCGCCTTCCGTACCGGACGATCCCTCCCCGCTCCTGGACCTGTCCCTGGACGACGCGTGGAGCCGGTTCGGCCCCCCACGACGCCTACTGGCCGTGCGCGGCGAGGAACCCTGGCAGGACGACGTGGCCTTCGAGTACGAGGGCGGCTTTTCCGTATTCTGGTTCCGGGACCGCCTCTGGCAGATCCGCCTAGCCGAGGGGTATTCCGGCTCCTGCTTCGGGGTCTTCCTGGGAGACTCCCAGGAAAAGGCGCTGAGCCTACTGGGCCGGCCGGACAGGGCCGGCGAAGGGTTTCTTGAGTGGAGGCTACCCTTCCGGGGCTACCCGGTCCGCCTCCGGGCCCTCACCCGGGACGGGGCCGTCTCGGAGATCTACGTCTACCGACCGGATTTCTAGGAGGATCCCGTGGCCCAGCTCTGCCTTTGCCTTACCGGAAAGACCATCCCGCAGAACCTGAGCGTCCTGGAACAGCACCGGGGTCGGGTGGACCTGGCGGAGCTCCGGGCGGATTGCCTTACGCCCGAGGACTTCTTCAACATCCGGAGCTTTCCGGAAAAGGCGGGGCTGCCGACCATCCTGACGGTCCGGCGAAGGACGGACGGAGGCAGCTTCCAGGACGGGGAGGGAGCCCGCCTCGTGGCCATCGCGAAGGGACTGGCCTTCGCCAGCCGGGACCGTCGCCTAAACTTTTCGTACGTGGACCTGGAGCACGACATCCGGACACCCGCCCTGGAGGAGGCGGCCCGCACCTTCGGAACCCGGATTATCCGGTCCCGGCACTGCCTGGACGGCCTGCCCGAGGACCTGGAAGGCCTCTGGGACGGGCTCGCCCGGGATCCCTTCGAGATACCGAAGCTGGTGGTCCGGCTCCGGAACACCGAGGAAGCATTCCGCCTTTTGGAGTTCATGGACCGGAAGACCGGCTCGGATCACATCATCCTGGGAACGGGCCCCTACGGGTTTTTCTCCCGCATCCTCACGGCCCGCACGGGAAGCATGATCACCTATGCAAGCGCCCCCCTATCCGTACTTCCCCCCGGGGGCGCGTCCCAGACCAGCCTGGAGGAGTACGAGGGAGTCTACCGTTGGAGGAAGCTCCGCACGGACTACGCCGTGTACGGCATCTTGGGAAGCCCCGCCGTGCTTCAATCCCCGACCCCGGCCCTGCACAATGCGGGCTACGCGGAGTTGGGCATGCCCGCCGTCTACCTTCCCTTTCCGGCGGACAGCCTGGACCACTTTCTGCCCCTGGCGGACCGGCTGGGCGTCCGGGGCCTCTCCGTCTCGGCGCCCTTCAAGGAGAAGGTCCTCCCGCACCTATCGGAGGCGTCCCCCGAAGTCACGGCAATCCAAGCCTGCGACACGATCCTGCGCACCCCCTCCGGATGGCGCGGGGTCAACACGGACTCCATGGGCTTCGAGCGGAGCCTCCTGGACTTCCTCAAAACCCGCGACCTGAAGGGCCTCCGGGCCGCCATCCTGGGCGCGGGGGCGGCGGCGCGGGCGGCGGCCTACGTCCTAAAAAAGCTCGGCGCCTCGGCCTGCGTCGTGAACCGCAGCCCGAACAAGGCCAAGCGCCTGGCGGAGAGGCACGGCTTCGAATGGACCGGGATGAACGAACGGGCCGTCGAACTCCTGGATACGTACAACGATCTGATCGTCCAGGCCACGTCCGTCGGCATGGAGGAAGGACCTGCGGGGGATCCCCTGGAATGGTACGAGTTCACGGGAAAGGAAGCCCTGGTGGACCTGATCTACAACCCCGAGGAAACCTCCGCCCTGAAAAGGGCGCGCCGGGCCGGGTGCCGTGCGATCAACGGCCTTTCCATGCTCCGGGCGCAGGGAGAGGCCCAGTTCGAGCTCTTTACCGGCAAGAGGTACCCCGACCTTCCCTTCGGGGACCACGTGGCATGACGCTAGCCGGAGCCCGAGGAGGATAGGCATGGAATCCAAGAGCGCATTCGTGGCCGTGGTGGGGCGCCCCTCCTCCGGCAAGTCCACCCTGATGAACGCCCTGTGCGGGGAAAAGGTCTCCATCGTCTCCCCGGTGCCGCAGACGACGAAGAATACGATACGCGGCATCGTGAGCCGGTCGGAAGGCCAGCTCGTCTTCCTGGACACGCCGGGCATCCACGACTCGGGGCAGAGGCTGAACCAGCGCCTGCGGGAGATAGCCCGGGACGCCCTGGGCGAGGCGGACATCGTCCTGTACGTCCTGGACTCGACGCGGGCCCCGGGTCGGGAGGAAAAGGCTATAGCCGAACTCCTCGTTCCCTTCGCCGCCAAGACCCTGGCAGCCGTGAACAAGACCGACGCGGAGGGCTCCGATCCCGGACGCTCCCGGGCTTTCCTGGCGGAAACCCTTCCCGGCGTGGAGTCCCCCGGGATCTCGGCCCTGACCGGCGACGGCGTCCCGGACCTCCTCCGTTTGCTCCTGGACCGGGCCCCCGAGGGCCCCGCGTGGTACCCCGAGGAGTACTACACCGACCAGGAGCCCGTTTTCCGCATCGCCGAGGTTGTCCGCGAGAAAATACTCCTGCACACACGGGACGAGCTTCCCCACGCGGTCTACGTGGACTACCGGGACTCCGGCCGCCGCGAGGACGGGGCCCTGGTCTACGAAGCCGATCTGGTGGTGGAGCGGGAGAGCCAGAAGGGCATCCTGATCGGCGCGAAGGGCGCCACGATACGTCGCATCCGGGAGGAGGCCGAACGCGACCTGGCGGAGATCTTCCCTTATGCCGTGGTCCTTTCCCTGCGCGTACGGGTACAGCAGGGCTGGAAGAAGGACGAGAAGCTGATCCGAAAGCTTTACTACTGAATGGACGCGAACGTCCAATCAGGGATCGGCCGACAGCCGTTCTTTCCAAAGGACACCCTACAGGCTCCAGCGCAATCGCTTGACTTCTTCCATGATTGGGCTTAGGTTATTGATTGATAACCAACTCGATCGATTGAGGTGCGCATGCCGTTGAGCGACCGCCAGCGAGAGATCATCGACGCAGCGCTTATTCTGATCAACAACCGGGGCATCCAGGAGTTGACCATGAAGCGCATAGCCGCGGCCATAGGGGTCAGCGAACCGGCGCTGTACAGGCACTTCGCGTCGAAATCGGAGATACTCTCCGCGGTCGTAGGAGAGATGGAGTCCTTTCGGGCTCAAGCTCTGGCGGAAGCCCGCTCTTCCGGTCATGAAGCCGCCGCCACGTTATCCGCTTTTTTTGAAGCGCACGCGATGCGATTCGTTGATCGCCCGGAGCTGACTATTATCCTATTTTCGGAAGACGTATTCAGGAACGACCCCTCGCTTTTGTCGCGCATCGACGGCATCGTTTCCGCAACGCAGAAAACGGTCCGCGACGAGGTCGAAAGGGGCAAACGATCCCGCGAGTTCAAGAAAGACCTGAACGCCGAAACGGCGGCTTTGATGCTGACGGGCGGATTCCGCTTGCTTGTCTCCACCTGGCGGCTGCGGAATCGTTCGTTCGATCTGCCCGCAAAATCGACGTCCCTTATCGACTCCGCGATGCGCCTTTTTAAAGCCTGACGGTGCGTTTCTTGGGTAAGAAGGAGAACAGGAGAATTGCTAGATTCGAAAGAGAGTTATCGATAACTCTCTTTCGGCAAATCGGAGGAATCATGAAGGCGTTTTTCAAAGGGGCGGCGAACAGGCCTTTCGTCGTCCTAGCCGCGGCGGTGCTGGCAACGATCTGCGCGGGCTTCGTCATCCTATCCCGCATGCGCATGGTGACGAACCTGGACGAGTACATGCCCAAAGAGCACCCCGCGTTCGTATACAGCGACGAGGCCGAGGAACGATTCATGATCCGGGACGCGATCCTGATCGCGGTGGAACACCCCGACTCGGTTTTCAATCCGGACACCCTGGGCAAAATAATCCGCATCGAGGAAGACCTCCTCGCCTTCGACGAAATCGAGGCAGACGACATCCGGTCCCTCCACGCGGCCGAAAACATCCTGGGAACCGAGGACGGGCTAGACGTGCGCGCCTTCTATGTCGAAGCTCCCGCGGATCAGGCCTCCTGCGACGGTATACGGGAGGAGGTCCGGGCGAACGAGATGGTGCGCGGCCGCCTGGTCTCCTCCGACGAAAAAACCGCGCTGATCCTCGTAGACCTGGCCGACGGCGCTTTTTCCCGGGACCTCTACGACCGCGTCCTTGCTCTCGCGTCCTCGCACGAAGGACCGGAGGCGCTGCACGTGGCTGGGCGCCCCATCGTGGAAGGCACCATGGCCATCCTGGGGCCCCGGGATATGGCCCGGATGGGTCCGTTGGTAATTGTTGTCATTGCCGTAGCACTCATTATCGTGCTGAAAAGCCCCCTTAGAGCCATCATCGCTTTAGCCGTGGTGCTGTTCAGCACAATTTGGACGTTTGCCCTGATGACGGGTCTGGGCGTTCCCGTATACACGGTTACCATCATGATTCCGGTCATGCTCATCGCCATCGGAGTCGCCTACGGAATACACCTGTACAACCAGATCGATTACTTCGCCGGAGAACGCCCGGACGCGGGGCGCAAAGAGATCGCGGCCAACGTCATCGACGTGATCTGGAACCCCGTACTCTTCGCGGGGCTCACGACCATGGCCGGTTTCGTTTCCCTGACAACGTCCCAGGTGTTTCCGGTCAAGTACTTCGGCCTCTTCTCGGCTTTCGGAGTCCTTTCTGCCCTTATCCTGTCCATGCTGCTCATTCCCGCCGGGGTGGTCCTGTTCGGCGTCGGCAGGCGGCGAAAGGCGGCAGCGCCCGAGGCGGCGGACGGCACACTGGGGAAGGCGTCCTTAGGCGCCCGGTTTGCGGACGCGGTCGCGGGGCGGCCCAAGACCGTAGTAGGCGCATCCCTTTTGATCGTTGCTTTATCGGCTTTCGGGATCTCCCGGGTGTGGATAAACACAAGCTTCCTGGACAACTTCGAACGCTCCGGCGAAATCGTAAAAACCGACGCGTTCATGAACGCACATTTCGGCGGAACCTCCACGCTCAACGCCATCCTGGAGGCCGAGGCACCCGACGCGTTCAAGGACCCCGGCCTGCTTTCGCTTGTGGCGGAGGCGCAGGAGGGCGTGCGGACCAAGGAGAAGGTCGGAGACTCCGTCTCCATCGCGGACTACCTAAGGCGCATGAACAAGGTCATGCACGAAGACCGCGAGGACTACGACCGGGTCCCGGATAGCGCCGAGCTTTCCGCGCAGTTTCTGCTGCTCTACGAAATGTCCGGCAATTCGGACAACCTGTGGCGAATGGTCGACAACGAATACCGCTCGGCCAATTTGACCGTTCAGCTGAAAGGAGACGACTCTAGAACCATCGGCCGCGTCGTCTCCTATCTCGACTCCTACGCGGAACGCTTCGCCGAATACGGAGTGGCGATCCGCTACGCGGGATCGGGTTACAAGAACATGGTCTTCTCCGGCTTGATACTGGAAGGCCAGATAAGCAGCCTGGGCCTATCGGTCCTGATCGTTTTCCTCCTGGTAAGCTTCATGTTCCGGAACTTTGCGCTGGGCCTGATCGGGACCCTACCCGTGGCCATCTCCATAGCCGTCAACTTCGGCGCCATGGGCCTTCTGGGTTTGCCGCTGACCACTTCTACCGCCCTCATATCCAGCATCGCAGTCGGCATAGGCGTGGACTACGCCATCCATTTCATCGAACGCTACAGGGAAAGACTCAAGGAGGGCCGCGGCGTTACCGACGCCGCGCGGTTCGCCATGACCCTGACCGGACGAGCCGTGTTCCTGAACGCGGCCATCGTCATCGCGGGATTCCTGGTGCTCCTCTTTTCGGTATTCCCGCCCAACCGTCAGGTCGGAGCCCTCGTTTCCCTCAACATGCTCACCGCGTTCGCGGGGACCGTTACGATCATGTTCCTCGTTTTGAGGAATTCTCACACCACGATCAAGGAGAAGAACAAATGAACGCCATGACCAAACGGACAATCGCGCTGTTCGCGGCCGCCCTGGCCTCGGCAGCGTTGTACGCGGCCGAGCCGTCCGCCTCGGACATCATGCTCGCGGTCTATGAACGTCCGCAGGGCAAGGATACGAGCGGGATCCTGACGATGACGCTCGTGGATTCGAAGGGCAAGGAACGCGTCCGTTCCATAAAACAGATCTCCGGAAGCTACGCGTCCGGCGACAAGAAGCTCATGGTCTTCCAAAGCCCGGCGGACGTACGCGGAACCTCGTTCATGAATTGGAGCTACAACGAGACGGGTAAAAGCGACGACCAGTGGATATACCTGCCGGCTCTCAAACGGGTAAAACGCATATCCTCCGAAGGCCGCGGGGATTCCTTCATGGGCTCCGATTTCACCTACGACGATCTGGGCGCCCGGCATCCATCCGAAGACTCCCACTCCCTTGTCGGAACCGAAGTACTGGACGGAGAGGAGTGCTGGGTGGTGGAGAGCGTTCCCAAGGACCCGAAGGACCTCTACTCGCGCACCGTAACCTGGGTTTCCAAGGGAAAGACGATAGGCTTGAAACGCGACTACTACGACAAGCGGGGAGCCCTGCTGAAAACGCTCCGTATAATCCGTATCGAATCAATCTCCGGGGTGTGGGTTATCACTCGCACGGAGATGCGCAACGTCCAGCGGAACACGGCCACCCGCATCGCGCTTTCCGACGTTGTTGTCGATGCGGGCATCTCGGAAGACGCGTTCTCCGAGCGGGCCATGAGCCGGGGCTTGTGATGAAAACCATTCCGCGCATGCTGGCCGCCGCGCTCGCGCTCTCGGCAGCGGCCGCGCTTTTCGCCCAGGAAGAGGCGGCTATCAACGGCTATGTACGGACCAAGGCGGGCGCTTTCTTGGAAAACGGTTCGTACTTTCTTTCCGAAAACACGCTGGACCTGCGCCTGTCCTATAAAACCGGAGACTCGGCGTTTTTCGTAAACCCCGTACTGTACGAACGGGAAGGTTCCGTCGAACTTCCGGACCTGCGGGAGGCCTACATCGATTTTCGGGGCGTGGCGTTCGACCTGCGGGTGGGAAAGCAACAGATCATATGGGGCAAGGGAGACGGCGTGTTCATCACGGACCTTGTGTCGCCCAAGGATCTTTCCCGGTTCCTGGTACCCGATTTCGAGGAGCTTCGCCGGGCTGTCACAGGGGTTCGGCTGGATCTCTACAAGGGCGCCCACGCCCTGGAATTGATCTGGCTTCCCTGGTTCACGCCCTCGACGGCTCCCGGCCCCGATTCCTTGTGGGCGCCCGCCCCGCCCTATGCCGTAACGCCTACGATCGGGGATGTCGTTCCGCCGGCCTTCGCCCTGAAAAACGGGGAATACTTCGTCAAGTATTCCTACCTGGGGGAGTCCTTGGACCTTTCCTTGATAGGCGGTTGGTTCTGGAACGATACGCCCGCGTACACGGTGACGGATAAAACCATCACCCCGGGAGTCGGTTTAACCGCCTTGACCGTACAGCCGGAGTATTACAGAACCGCGGCGGTCGGGTACGCCGTCTCGGGCGGGCTTGGCCCCTTCGTACTGCGCTCCGAGGGCGCCTGGCACGTCGGCCGAAGGTACCAGGGAAATCCCGTCGTATACTCCGAAGGCTATACCGAAAAAAATTCCCTCCAATACCTTGTCGGGGCGGATTTTTCTGCCGGGGGAGTCAATTTCGGAGTTCAGTTCATCCAGGACATCATCCTGGACCACGAGAGGGATTTGATGGAGGAAGCCGTCCAAACGACGGCTACGTTCGCTGCGGCCGGTAGTTTCCTCCGCGAAACGCTCACCGCCGAGTTGTTCGCGTACGTCGCCATGAATCCCCTGAACGCCCTGGTCAAGCCGAAGCTCACTTGGGACGCCTCCGACGCTCTCGAGTTCTTCGCGGGAGCGTACATTTTCCTGGGACGGGAAGGGGGCTTTGGCCAGTACGACGAAAACGACGGGATCTATATCGGAGCTAAAATAAGTTTCTAGATGTGGCAATCCGGAAGTCACGAGCAAGCTTACTTAACAGGATTATCAGGATAAACGGGATAGGAAACGGGGAATAAACAAGGCCACGGGAATTGCGGTTTTTGATATGTATCCTGTTCTTCCTGTCTTATCTTATTAATCCCGTTAGATTTAATATTAAAGCCCCGCCGTCCGGATCTACACGCCTCGCAGAACCAGGGGACTGGCAAACCCGAAATTTGCGTACGTTTTTGCGTATTGCGCCTAGCTCCACGAGTTCTCTTAATTCTGGTGAAATACCGGCAATAGCCGGCGTAAAACCCAAAAGAGGAGAACCAAGCATGAAACGAGTTCGTAGAACATTGATCGCTTTTTTTATCCTGACTTGCAGCGTTCCAGTGTTTGCCCAGAAAAAAGATGCCGGCAAGCCCAAGACCGACGATTTGGGTTTTCTCTTTTACACGGGACTCCCGTTGTCCGGACAAGGGTTTAGCATCGCGAACATGGCCAGCCTTTATAGAACATTCGGCATTGGCCTGGCTTTTCCCGTCAGCCCTTCCCTCTCGCTGGAGCCTGGGGTGTTTTTCGCGAACACAAACGCCGTGTCCACCGACCAAAATACCGGAAGCTCCGATTCGGATGATCAGCTTTATCTGGGCGCTTCGTTGGGTATTTTCTACTATAAGCCCATTCAAAAAACCATGTTTTTTTATACAGGCCCAAGACTGGAATTCGGTTACAACCAGAGAAAAGAAGACAACTCTTCCGGGGATGTGGAAAAATATAAACGCTTCGATATTGGCATTGTAGCGGTTGTAGGCTTAAAATGCATGATCACCGACAAGCTGGGGGTTTTTGGGGATATCGGGTTAGGCTACTATTATACGAACTACACAAGAGAAGCGACGGGATCCAGCCCTTACAAATACCGGGACACAATCCATTCCTTCACCTTATCCAAAGCGCTCATCGGAGTAATCCTGTCTTTATAAGTTCTTTGCCGGCCCTCACGCGCCGGCCGCTCGCACGCGGGCCAGGAGCTCCCTCCGGCCGCTCACGTTGAGTTTGTCGTAGATATGTTCGATGTGCTTGCGGACGGTCCCTACGCTGATGTCCAGGGCGCGGGCCAGTTCTGCCGGCCGGAGTCCGCGGGAAAGAAGGGCCGTGATTTCCCGTTCCCTCCGGCTCAGGATGCCGGAAAAGAAGTCCGGCGCGGATTCCGGGGAAGGGAGGCGCGACAGACACTCCATGCGACGGGCAAGGCGATAGAAATTCTCCGCGTGGGATTGGATGACGGCCATGATTCCAAGGTCCTCGGAACCGAAGGACTCGTCGGTTTTATTGAAGATGAAGGACAGGGCCGGGTTTCCGTCTTCGTCCCGAATCGTGAAGCCCGCCGCGGCGCGGATACGCAAGGGTGCGATAAACTCCCGTACATATTCGCAAGTGTCCGGCCTTTCGGCATCCTCGAAGGTCGTGGCCATGACCGCGTCCTGGAACGGCGGCTTGTCGTTCAGACAATCGCGGTACCGGGCGAACAGGGGAATCCAGCGATCCTCCAGCCCGGCGCTTTTCCGTATTTCCGGCTTTTCCGATGAAAGGTCCAGAAGAACGGCTGCCCCGTCGAAAAAAAACAGACGCCGAATGCCGTTCAAGATGCCGTCGCTTAACCGATCAAATTGGTTTTCGCCGCCTATGCGGACCAAAAACGTATTCACTTCGATCCATTTCGCGTTTGACAACTCGACCACTTTTTCTCCTTTGTCGATTCCTATCCAGACAAGGTAGCACGCTCATCCCGGGATTTCGAAGGGTGCGCGCATTTCACGCAAGGAGAACAACCCGGGAGATTTTTGCCGGGATCATCAACATGTTCAGCCTGGACTTGCATATATGCTTCACGAAGTCGTTGAGCACCGGTGCTTCGTTCCCTTCCTGTAAATCGTCACCTCGCGGGCCCCCGGGTACAAGCCTTCCCTCGGGCCGCCCTAATCCGCGGCCATCCCGTTTTCCCCTATGGCCACCCCCATGTCCCGCAGGGCCTTCAGGAAGGGATCCGGGTTTTCTAGGAGGCGTTCCGCGGAGTAGACGCCGCCGGGCAGGGAGTCGAAACGCCCCGCGGCCAGCCACTTCGCGGCCAGGAAAGCCGGGGCCGAGGTGAGTTCCGCGATATGGCCCACGTAGGTGTAGAAGACCCGGCGGCCGTCGGGCGCCTCCACGTCGATCCGGCCCACCGACTTGTCCATGCCCTTCCGGGCGAAGGCCCCCTCGATCCGGTGGAAGAACTTGGCCAGCCGCATTCTACGCGGGTGGGTCGCGAGCATACCGAGGGCCGACATCATCTTGATCAGCGTCACCACGGAGCCTGGAACGACCCCGCCCCGGAGCGTCGCCTCCTCCAGCCCCGGCAGGTTCCTGGGCAGGGAGACCGATTCCGCGTGGCCCGTGAAGTAGACGGCCGCTTGACCGATGGGCGCCGGAAACTCCACGACAGCCCGGCCGCTCCCGGTGCGGACCTCGATCTCCTTGCCTCCTATCGTCTGCAGGGTGGTGCCGTTCAGGATGTGGAAGAGGTGGGCCAGGTTCGAGGGGCCGGCGGCCTCGTCGGAGCCGGCGCACCAGCTGACGGCTATGCGCCGGGCCCCGCCGAGCTCGTTGTAGCCCTTGCGGGCCAGGATCTGCGTCAG
>CAYTYG010000001.1:17711-30642 GCA_964441515.1 uncultured Treponema sp. | reverse complement strand
GGGGGCACGGGGGAGACATCCGGGTCCGGGTGACCTTGGACTCCGGGAAAATTCGGAAGATCGAGGTCCTGGAAAGCAGCGAGACCCCCGGACTGGGGGACGCTGCCTTCGAGGAGCTGACCAAGGCCGTCCTGGCGAAGAACTCGGCCGAGGTGGATGCCGTGGCCGGGGCTTCCGAGTCCAGCGCCGGCTTCCTGGACGCCGTCCGGGACGCCCTCTCCAAGTCGGACGTCCGCCTGGCAAGCCGCGGGGGGCCGGCCGCGGCCGCCGCGTCCTTCGACAAGGACTACGACGTCGTGGTGGTGGGCGCCGGGGGCGCGGGCCTGTCGGCGGCGATCTCCGCGGCCCAGGGGGGCGCCAAGGTCCTTGTCCTGGAGAAGATGGCCATGGCGGGGGGAAACACCATCCGCGCGACGGGGGGCATCAACGCCGCCGGCACGGAGTTCCAGGCCAAGGCCGGTATCAAGGACTCCGTGGAGTCCTTCTACTCGGACACGATGAAGGGCGGCTACGAGAAGAACGACCCCGCCCTGGTGCGGAACCTGGCCGAAAAGTCCGCGTCCTCGGTGGCGTGGCTGACGGGCCTGGGGGCGGACCTGAGCGACGTGGGCCGGCTCGCCGGGGCCACCTTCAACCGGGCCCACCGGCCCGCCGGGGGAGGCAAGGTCGGACCGGAGATCGTCCGGGCCCTGGGCGAAAACGCCGCCAAGTACGCCGGCATCCAGGTGCGCACGAACGCCCGGGCCGTCGCCATCCTGAAATCCTCGTCCGGGGCCGTCAACGGCGTGGAGGTCGCGGCCTCCGACGGGAAGACCTATAGGATCAAGGCCAAGGCGGTGATCCTGGCCACCGGAGGCTTCGGGGCCAACAACGAGATGGCCGCCTCCTACGTGCCGTCCCTCCGGGGCTTCGCGACCACGAACCACCCGGGGGCCACGGGGGACGGGATCGTGATGGCCGAGGCCGCCGGGGCCGCCCTGGTCGACATCCAGGAGATCCAGACCCATCCCACCCACGCGCCGGGCAAGGAGATGATCACCGAGGCCGTGCGGGGCAACGGGGCCATCCTGGTCTCCCGGGAGGGCGTCCGCTTCATCGACGAGCTGAAGACCCGGGACGTGGTCTCCGAGGCCATCCTCTCCCAGGAGGGCAAGACCGCCTTCCTGGTCTTCGACCAGTCCATCCGCGCCAGCCTCAAGGCCATCGAGGGCTACGTGAAGCTGGGCATCGTCCTGGAAGGGGCCACCCCGGAGGCCCTGGCCGCCAAGATCGGCGCGCCGCCGGCCGCGCTCGGGAAGACCCTGGCCTCGTACAACGCGGCGGTCGCGGCCAAGAAGGACGCGGAGTTCGGCCGCGCGGACATGCCGCGCGCCATAGCCGCGGGGCCCTACTACGCCATCGAGGTGACCCCCGCCGTCCACCACACCATGGGCGGGGTCCGGATCGACGCCTCGGCCCGGGTTCTCTCGACCTCGGGATCCCGGATACCCGGATTTTGGGCGGCCGGCGAGGTGACCGGAGGGGTGCACGGCGGCAACCGTCTGGGGGGCAACGCCCTGGCGGACATCGTCACCTACGGCCGGATCGCCGGCGCCGGGGCCGCGGAGTACGCCAAAGCCTTGAAGTAGGAAGACCGCGGACCCGGGCCCGCCGCCCGGATCCCGGAATCAAACGGCCGCCTCCGTCCGGGGCGGCCGTCTTTTCACTCCAAAGGGCGCCCGTGCCGCGCGGCCTTGCGGACCATCCCGCCCGCGGCGGTTATCGCGACCCCCGCGAGGCAGCCCGCTATCACGCAGACCATCCGGTCCAGCCCCCTGTGCCACGTGGGGTGGCCCGACACCATGACGATGGCCAGGGCGGCCAGTGCGGTCCGGGTCGCCTTCCCCAGGTTCACAAGCCGGCATATCCCCAGGGTGGCGGCCACGGCCAGGCAGAGGAGGGGCAGGTTCACGATCTGGAAGACCAGCATGAATAGGAATCCCACCGCCGCGCCGATCACGTTGGCGGTCATCCGGTTGCGCGCCAGCTTCATGGACTCCTTCTCGTCCGGGTCCAGGACGAGAAGCACCGAGACTATGCTCCAATTGAAGGGATAGTCCGGGAACGAGCGGTAAAGCGCGTAGCACGCGGCCGTGCCGATCAGGCACTTCACGACGTAAAAGACATAGGCCGAGAGAGCCGCTTCCGTGGAGCTCTTTTCCATAAGGTATAAGGATAGCGGAAAGCCCCAAGGCCGTGCTAGGGCCGGGCCGAGGCCACCCCGGCAGCGCTACAGCGCCAGTATCCGGCGGACCAGCTGGTCCGCCCCGTTTTCCTCGAACTCGTAGTCCGAGCAGAGGGCAACGCGGCGCTCCTGGCTCTCGAAGCGGCGGGGAAAGGGGACGAAAAAGGCTTCCTTGCGGAAGTACCGGGCCTCCCAGAAGGCGTTGTACCCCGCGCCGCAGACCACCAGATCGAAGGCGTTGTACCAGTCCACCGCCGGGAAGAGCCCGCCGGCCCGGTTGTCCGAGCGCACCACGGTCCAGCCCTCCCCCTCCAGGTAGTCGAAGCTCTTCCAGGCCTCGGCCCCTTCCCCGGTCTTGCCGTTGAAGGCGAACAGGCAGGCCCGGTCTCCGCCGGGCAGCCCCAGGTCCGCGCGGGCCGCCTCCCGGGTCAGGATCTCGTCCCGGTTCCGGATGACCAGGGGCTCCACGAATTCCGAGGGGAAGGGCAGATCGAAGCCCGGTTCCGTACGCAGGACCAGGTCCCAGTCGGAGGGGCGGAAGGAGTAGTCGCGGTAGTGCGTCCGGAACCGGAAGGTGCGCGGGTCTATCTGGCGGGTCAGGTAGACCTTGCGGCAGGGCAGATCCCGGAGAAAGGCGTCCAGGTGCGGCCAGTTGATGTCGACGATAAGAACGTCGGGCCGCGCGGCGTCTATCGCTCTATACAGGGCGGAATCCCTGCAGCGGTCCAAGCCCAACGCGACTTCGTCCTCCGGGGCGATGACGTCTATGGGCACGCCGAATCTTGCGGCCAAACGCGCGAAATCGTCCTTAACGCAAAGAATGGAATACTCACATCCCGCGGAAGCCCTGCGCAGGGCTTCCGCGATGGACAGGCCTTCGACTATATACCCGGAACCGGTTCTGCCGCCGGTATAATAAAGAACGCGCAAAGGACTAACAGGGTGTTGAAAATGCGTGTAGACACATTTTCAACACTTCCGAAGTGTAACCGTTGCCGTCCGTACTCGGACGACAACGGTTAAGGATTTCGGAAAAGCAACCGGCTTTTTCAACATCCTGCTAATGGGCTACAAAAGCGTAGTCGTTGAAAAAGCTGACCGCGCCTTCCAAGCCTATGCCGCCGAACTCCCAGGAATCCAGGTCCACCTCCACCACGCGGTCGACCTCGGCGGCGCCCTCGGCCCCCTCGTCCGCCACGATCAGTTTGCGCGGCGCGACGGCCAAAAAACGGGTGGGGCCGTAGAACTGCTTGTCGGGATTCGTCGGGGTCGTCGACGACCACCCTATTTCTCGGAGCTTTTCCAGGTCGGACAGAGCCGCCTCCACGATCTTTCCGTGATGCAGGGCGGTCCCATCATGCTCCCCCGCCGCGATGTAGAGCCGGCCGTCCTTGACCTGCATGTCCGCGACATGAAGCGGATAAAACCAGGACTCTCCTTCGTAGGCCTCCCGGTACCCCAGGCCGAGGGATTCGTAGGTGGCTGTCCGGACTATCGCCGCCGTCCCTCCGACAACCGACAGCTTGGCGATGAAGGGATACGACTCGCCCTGGGTGAGGCTTGCATAGACGTACCCCTCCGCGTCAACGGCCAGGGCATTATCATAGAAAGATCCGCCGTCCAGAGAGATATTCGTATTGTGGAGGCTTTCGCGCAGTTCGCCGTCTAAGAGGAAAAAGAACTGGTCGTTCCGCTTATCGTAGGCCAGAGGGTTCGAAGGAACACCAATGTGCCCGTGTGTTCCACTGTACACAGCATTGGCTTCGGGAGCGGAGTATTGCAGGATGCCATCCGCATCGGAAAAATACAGGTAACCGTATCTGTCGAACTCCAGATCATATTCAGTATCAAGGCGTTTCGTCATCGATGTCGGTTCCGGATCGGAAAGGGAATCCGCGACACGCACAAAACCGTAATCAGACGCGTCCGGCAGGGGGATCTTCGTCTCCGCAACTTCCAGCCGTATGGCAACGTTCGTGGTGCCGCCGGCTTCCACGTTCACGACGGCTCTCCCTCCGTAGGCCTTGACGAATTTCAAGTAGCTATAAGAAGACGTCGGGTTTACTAAATCATAATAAGCCTTGGTAAGGTCCCAGTCCACGGGAGCGTAGATCGACACCACCCGGCCGCTCCCGGCGGGCACGTCCAGGGAGGCCGACAACAGGTTCACAAACGCCGCCGCCTGTTCCGGCGTTTCAAAACCGACGTCCCCCAGGCTTACCGTCCCGGATACGGGAGCCATATCCGGTCCGGACACGCTTAAGGTCAGGGACGTGAAAATCGGCAGGAACTCGGGGCTCACTCCGCCCGCCTTCGCCCCCGCCCCCCTGCCTATCGACACGGTGACGGTCCCCGTGTCCCCCCGGGACCCGAAAAGCGCGCAGGAGGCCAGGAGGGCCGCCGCCAGCAGCGCGGCCGCGCAGAACGCTATCCTGTTCTTCTTCATGCATCGCTCCTTTGCCGTTCCGGCTACCAGTCCACCGTCACGTGGACATCGCCCAGGCGGACTCCGCCGAGCCCCAGGCCCTCGACAAGGCTCTGGAGCATGTCGGCGTCCAGGCCCGGGGGCAGGGGCAGGCTTGAGAGCTCCCGGGCGAGCTGGGCGGGATCCTTGGGCTTGCCCTCGGCGTCCAGGAGGGAGAATTCCCCGGCCCGGACCTGGTACTCCTGTCCGCCGGGGCCGGTGAAGAGAACCCCGCCCTCGGCGACGTCCAGGTTCCACCCGTCGAAGGAGAATCCCGTGCCCCGCACGGAGGCCGTCGCGGTGGGGCTCTTCACGGAGAAGTCCGTCTTTCCCCCCGCCGGGGGCTTCACCTCCGCCCGCACGCGCCCCGCAAGGAGGTAGACCTTCACCTGCTCCGAACCCTCCTGGCGCACGATCTCCTCCAGCGTCAGGCGCGTGAGGGGCTTCACCGTCAGGGTGGAGCCCCCGAGGGTGACCACGGCCACGCTCCGGAAGCCCGTGGAGATGGCGGTGTCCTTGGTCAGGGCCTTGCCGGGGGCCTTGATCTCCACCTTCCCGGTGACCGTTTTCAGAACGGCCGCGGGGGCAGCGGCCGCGGCGAACGCGGCGGCCAGGGCCGCGAAGGCGGCCGTCAAGATCCATCGTTTCATCGCATGGCTCCTTTCCCGTCAGAGGGTCAGAACGACCGAGGCCGAGACCAGCCAGGTCGGCGCCGTGTCGGATTCGAAAGCCCCGCCCGAGTTGGGCAGGAAGACGCCGGCCCCCAGGGAGGCCGAAAAGTCCGAGACCGGGGCGAACCGTACGGACCCGAAGGACTCGACGCCCAGGAACGCGGAATCGGAGGTCTCGTCCAGGCCCGTATAATTCACGCCCCGGCCCGTGCGGAGGAAAACCGCGGTGGACACGTCCACGGCCAGGCTCTCCGAGAGCCGGGCGGAGTACCCGCCCCGGGCGGAGAAGAATCCCGAGAGCCGGACGTCGAAGACGGCCCCCTGGGGGTTCGCGGTGAGGGGCAGGAAGGCCGAGCCCTCCACCTCGTTCTTGGCGCCGGAGCCCCAGCGGAGCTCGCCGTAGACCTTGTCCGCAAGGCCGCTGCGGCCGCGGGCGCCGTGCTCTTGTTCATCTCTTCCACGAGGGAGGCCGCCAGGGAAGCCCGGTAGGTGAGCCTCTCCGCCAGGGGGCCGGAGAGGGCGGCCGCCAGGTACTGGGAATGCAGCCAGCCTCCGCCCGACCGCAGGTCGAACTGCCACAGGGTTTCCACGGACAGGGTGTTTTCCCCGAAAATGCTGCGGCGCGTATACGCGGCCGCCGCTACGGCGCGGGAGGCGGAGAAGAAGCGGTCCGGGTCGGCCAGGTCCGCCTTGTCCCCGGGGGAGAGGTAGAGGTAGTTCGTGTCCTTGTTGAAAAGCCCCGTATAGTAGACCCCGGATCGGAAGGTGCCGAGATCCCCAGGAAGCTCCACCCGGACGCCGTCCAGGAACCCGGAGACCACGAGGCCGGAGCAGTCCGAGACGAAGAAGCGGCCGACGTCCAGAATCATCCCGGAGGCGGCGACCGTCCGGTACTGGAAGCGCCGGATGTCGAACTCCAGCCTCGTCCCGTTGTCGTCCGCCTCCAGCTGGAGCATCGCGGAGAGAAAGAGGGAGCCCGTTTCCCCCTGCAGGGCGGAGAACCAGGGGGTGGCCGCGGCGGTAAGCTCGAAGCCGTCGGAGCTGCCGTACCTGGGGGCGGCGGAAAGGACCAGCCCGAAATCGGACGCCGAGGCCAGAAGGGCGCAAGCGAGAAACGCGAGGGGAAGGAAAGCGCGCTTCACGACTGGGCCTCCCCGGCTTCCCGGGCGTCCAGGACGCGCCCCAGGATCCGGACCAGGCGGCTGCCGGGAACCTTCTGCGCGGGGTCGCTCCGGCCCTGTATATAGCCGCGGTGCAGCATCTCGCGGTACGCGTAGCGCGGGCCCGGGAAGACCGCGCAGCCGAACCCGCCTTTCAGGGAGAACGCCATCATCAGGAGGTGGGCGAACTGGTCCAGGCGTATGGGAGCCTCCGAGGCGGCTTCCGCGGGTATCCAGCCCTTTTCCAGGGCGGCCCGGAAGGCGTCCGCTTCCTTCGCGTCCTCGGAAAGGAGGCCCGCGGCGGGCAGGACGTAGCGGGCGGCGCGGGCGAAGGATACGCCCGGGTCCTCCAGGAGAAGGTCCATCTCCCGGGCGGACTGTCCGAAGACAGCCAAAGCGGCCGACAGGAAAAGAGCAAAAAGAATGCCTCTCTTTTTCATCGCCTTTCCTTAAATGGAACTGATTTATGGATGGAATGTCGGAGTATATCCGTTGTGTGCCCGGATAGAGGGTACTATACTCCAAAAATGCCGAAAATTCTATCGTAGAACCGTCGGCTTGGGAAACAAGGTCCCCGCGCCCGCCTGGGAGCCCTCGGGGCGCCGCCGCCGTTCCGGAAAAATCACAAGGAGGATACCGTGCGTATACGACGAGCCCCCGTCCTCGCGGCCCTGGGTTCGGCCGCCTTTTTTTCCGTCCTCTACCTGACGAGCTTTTTCCGGAGCGCGGAAGCCGGGGTGTACGACCTCTTCCTGGGGCTCAAGCCGGCCCGGGTCCGTACGGAACGGGTGTCCCTCCTGGACGTGGACGACCGGGCGATAGCCCACGTGGGCGTCTTCCCCTGGCCCCGGTCCGTGGTGGCCGACGGCCTCCTTCGCCTCAAGGAATTCGGCGCCCGGGCCGTGGTCTTCGATATCGAGTACCTGGACTCGTCCCCCCCGGGGATCGATTCCGTGTACCTCCAGCGGGGGCTCCCCCGGGATTTCAGCCGGAGCTTCGGGGACATAGGCTCCAACGTCTCGGACCTCTTCAACGCGATCGGCGCCGGGCAGATCACCCTGCGGGAGGCGCAGGGGTACGCCGAGGAGCTGGCGGACCGGATCGGCTCCGAGAGGGACGCCCTCCTGGAGCGGGTCCGGGGGCTTGCGCGGGACAACGACAAGTACCTGGGCCGGGCCGCCCGCCTGAACGGGAGGGTCTGGGCCACCCTGAACCTCCAGACCGAAGCCCTGGAGGGGGACCAGGCCGAACGGCGGGCGGACGCGCGGGAGAGGTTCTCGCTGGCCGTCGAGGCGGCCCCGGCCTCCTCCGGGACAGGCTACGTGGACGTCCTGGCGCCCATACCCTATTTCCTCCGGGCCGCCCGGGGAGCGGGGTTCACGAACGTACAGATAGACCCGGACGGGGTGCGCCGCCGCATAGCCCTGCTCCAGGAGGTGGACGGCGCCTGGTATCCCCAGCTGATCCTGGCCCCGCTCCTGGAGGAGCTGGGCCGCCCGAGGCTCCTGTTGGAGCCCGGAAAGCTCACCCTGGCCGGGGCCGCGCTCCCGGAGGGCGGGACGGGCGACATCGCCATACCCCTGGACGCCGAGGGCTTCATGCTGATCGACTGGCCCAGGGAGAGCTATATCGACAGCTTCGACCACACTTCCTTCTACGTCCTTTCGCGGCTGGAGGAGTTGGAGTCCTCCCTGGACGAGACCGTGGCCGCCCTGGCCTCCCTGGAATCCTGGTTCCTCCCCGACGAGGACGGCAGGCTCGTGACCGCCTACGCCGCACTGGCCGGGATCACGGAGGCGGCGGACGCGGCCTCGGCGTCCCTCGCGGCAGCCCTGGAGTCCGAGGATCCGGCCGCCGCCGGGGAAGCCTTCGCGGCCTACCTGGCCGGCCGCGAGGGGGTGCGGAAGGAAGCCGCGGAATTCCTGGCCTCCGGGGCCGCCGAGGCCCTGGCCCGAGCGACGGAAGCGGAGGCGGCGGCCTCCCCGGAGACCGCGGCGGCCCTGACCGCGGACGCGCAAGCCGTCCGCGCCCTGGCCTCGGGGCTCGAGGCCATCCTTTCCGAGACGGACGAGATACGCGTGCACCTGGAGAAGGCCGTCCGGGACAGGATCTGCGTCCTGGGGCGCGTGGACACGGGCACCACGGATATCGGAGTGAACCCCTTCCACGCGGAATACGTGAACGTGGGGACCCACGCCGCCGTGGCGGACACCATCCTGGCCCGCTCCTTCATCCGGCCCGTGGGCGCCTGGGCCTCCGTCCTCCTGGCCTTCCTGGCCGCCCCGCTCTTCGTCCTCTCCATGGGGCGCTTCAAGCCCGGCGTGCGGATGGCCGTGGGGCTGGGGGGCGCCGCCGCGGTCTTCGCGGGGTCCTTCTCGCTCTTCGCCCTGGCGGGAATCTTCCTGGGGCCCCTGGGGGCTACCCTTGCCGTGATCCTGGCCGCCGTGGTGCGGGAGGCGGCGGATTTCGTGAGCACCGAGCGGGAGAAGAGCTTCCTCCGCAAGGCCTTCGGCACCTACCTCTCCGGGGACGTGGTGGAGGAGATCATCGCCGACCCCTCCCGCCTCAAGCTGGGGGGAGACAAGAAACACATGACCGCCCTGTTCACGGACGTTCGGAGCTTCTCCACCATCTCCGAACAGCTGGACCCGGAAGCCCTGGTGCGCCTCCTGAACCGCTACCTCTCCGCGATGAGCGACGTCATCCTGGAGGAGAAGGGGACCATCGACAAGTACGAGGGGGACGCCATCATCTCCTTCTTCGGCGCGCCCCTGGAGCTTCCGGACCACGCCCGCAGGGCCCTTCGCTCGGCTGTCCTCATGAAGCGCACCGAGAGGGAGCTGAACAAGGAATTGCTTGCGGAGGGCCGGACGCCCATGCCGCTGGCCACGCGGATCGGCGTGAACACCGGGGACATGGTCGTGGGGAACATGGGCACCGAGCGGAAGATGGACTACACGATCATGGGAAACGCCGTGAACCTGGCCGCGCGCCTGGAGGGAGTCAACAAGCAGTACGGCTCCTGGATCCTGGCCTCCGGTTCCACGGTGGACTCCGGGGGCCGGGAATTCCTCGTTCGCCGCATGGACCGGGTGCGGGTCGTGGGAATCTTCGAGCCGGTGCGCCTCTTCGAGGTGCTGGACTTCAAGACCGAGGCCCCGGGGGATCTGGTCCGCACCGTGGAGCTCTTCCACGAGGCCCTGGAGGTCTTCGAGGCCAAGGACTGGACCGGGGCCGGGAAACTCTTCCGGGCCGTGCTGGACCACGCCCCGGAGGACGGGCCGGCCAAGACCTACCTGGAGCGCTGCGCGAGGTTCCGCAAGACCCCGCCGGTCAAGGATTGGGACGGCGTGTTCAACCTGACGGAGAAGTAGGGGGATGGAAGACCGCCGGGCGAAGGGCTTCTACGCCAGGATGGCGCGGCAGGAATACGACCGGAAGCGCGGCCGCGCCGAACCGGACGACCTGGGCTTGTACGGGCAGATCCTGGAGCTCACCAACGACGGCGTCCTGGTGACCGACGTCGACGGGAACATCCGGAGGGTGAACGGGGCCTTCTGCGCCATGACGGGGTACGACCCGGAGGAGCTCCTGGGCAGGAACCCCCGCATCCTGATGTCCGAGCGGCACGACGCCTCGTTCTTCCGGGCCTTGTGGGAGTCCGTCCGTACCACGGGTTCCTGGACCGGCGAGATCTGGAACCGCCGCAGGAGCGGGGACATCTACCCTTCCTGGCTGACGATGGAGGCGGTAAGGGGAGAGGACGGGCGCCCCGCCGGATACATCGGCGTGGCCACGGATCTCACCTCCCTCCGGGACGCGGAGGAAAGGCTCCGGCAGGCGGTCTTCTACGATCCCCTCACGAGCCTGCCCAACCGGGCTCTCTTCCGGGACCGCCTGGCCCAGGCCCTGGGCCGAGCCAAGCGCGAGGGCCTGCGCTCCGCCCTGCTCTACGTGGACCTGGACGGCTTCAAGAACGTGAACGAGAGCCTGGGGTACAAGGAGGGGGACGAGCTTCTCCTCCAGGCGGTGCGCAGGATAGCGGCGAACGTACGGGAGGCCGACACGGTCTGCCGCCTGGGGGGCGACGAGTTCGCGGTCATCCTGGAGGAGGTCTCCCGCAGCGAGGACGCGGGGGAGCGGGCGGCGGCTATCGTGCAGGCCATGACCGCGGGTTTTACCCTCGGGGCCTCGGAGGTATTCGTGGGGGCCAGCGTGGGCATCGCCCTCTTCCCCTTCGACGGTACGGACGCCGGAACCCTGGAGAAGAGGGCCGAGGCCGCCATGTACGAGGCCAAGGAGGCCGGCCGGGGGCAGTACCGCTTCGCCTCCGGCAAGGCGGGCCGCTCCAGCCGCCGCAGGATAGAGCTGGAATCCCGGCTGCGCCACGCCCTGGAACAGGAGGAGTTCTTCCTCTGCTACCAGCCCCAGGTGGCCACCGGCGGGGCCCTGCCCGGATCGAACGCGGGGCTCGTGGGAGTGGAGGCCCTGATACGCTGGATGCCCGAAAGCGGGGAGCTCATAAAGCCCGGGGAGTTCATGGACATAGCGGAGACCTCGGGCCTGATCGTGCCCCTGGGGGAGTGGGCCCTGAGGACGGCCTGCCGGGACGCCCGGGAATGGACGAGGCGGGGAAAGCCCCTCAAGGTCTCGGTGAACATATCCCAGCGGCAGTTCCAGGCCGGCTCCCTGGCCCGGGTGATCCGGGAAGCCCTGGACGCGACGGGCCTGGATCCGGGCCAGCTTAAGCTGGAGGTGACGGAGACCCTACTGGTGCAGGACATGGACCAGACCGTCTCCGCCATGAACGCCATCCGGGAGCTGGGGGTGAAATTCGCGGTGGACGACTTCGGCATAGGGTTCTCGTCCCTGAGGTACCTGGACAAGCTGCCCCTGGACGTGCTCAAGATCGACAAGGCCTTCATCGACCCCATCCGGGACCGCTACGAGGGCGCCCCGATCGCCACCGCGGTGATCGCCCTGGCCCGCTCCTTCAACCTCGTTTCCGTGGCCGAGGGCGTGGAGACGGAGGAACAGCTGGAGGCCCTGCGCATGCGCGGGTGCGACGAGATCCAGGGCTACCTGGTGAGCCCGCCCCTGAACGGGAAGGAATTCCTGGCCTTCGCGTTTCCCGAAGCCTGAGATCCCCAGGCGGCTCAGCGCACCAGGAGGATCTGGACGTCGCAGACGTTCGTGTTCGTGGGCCCCGTCCGCAGAAGCCCCCCCGCGCGGTCGAAGAAGGCGTAGGAGTCGTTGGCCGCCAGGAAGGCCCGGGGGTCCAGTCCGAGCCCCCGCGCCCGCTCCAGGATCTCCAGGTCCGCGAAGGCCCCCGCGGCGTCCGTGGGGCCGTCCCCCCCGTCCGTGCCCGCGGAAAGGAAACAGATCCGGCCCGCCGCCGCGGCGTCCGCCTCCTCCAGGGACGCGAGGAATGCCAAGGCGGCCTCCTGGTTGCGCCCTCCCTTTCCGGGACCCCGCAGGGTGACCGTCGTCTCCCCTCCCCCCACGAGGCATGCGGGAGCCGAGGCGGGGAATCCCGTCTCCGCGGACTCCAGGGCCATGCCCAGCCAGGCCAGGGCGATCTCCCGGGCCTCCCCGGAAAAGCGGGAGCCCAGGCAGAGCGTGGAGTACCCCAGCTCGACGGCCCGCTCCCGGGCCGCGGCCACGGCCTGCCGGTTGGAGCCCAGGATCACGTTTTCCACCCGCCGAAATACGGGATCCCCGGGCTTGGGGGTGTCCGGGAGGAGGCCAGCCGCCCCGTCCTCGAGGAGTCTCCGGGCCGCGGCGGGTATGCGGTCCTGGATGCCGAAGCGCTCCACGACTCCCCACGCGTCCGCCCAGGTCGTGGGGTCCGGGGCCGTGGGCCCCGAGGCGATCGAGGAAAGATCGTCCCCCAGGACGTCCGAGAGGACCAGGGAGACCACCGTGGCCGGGGCGAGGGCCGCCGCCAGCCTGCCGCCCTTCACGGCGGACAGGTGCCGTCGGACCGTGTTGATCCGGCGTATGTCCGCGCCGCAGGCCAGGAGCTCCCGGGTGACGGCCGCCTTGTCCTCCAGAGTCAGGGAGCGTTCGCCGTCGTCATAGGGGGCGCAGAGCAGGGCGGAGCCGCCCCCGGAGATCAGGACCAGAACCAGGGTGCGCTCGTCCGCCTCCCGGGCCAGGCCCAGGATGCGCCGGGATGCCTCCACGCTGGAGGAGTCGGGCACCGGGTGGGAGGCTTCCAGGAGACGGATGCGCTCCAGGTCCTCCAGGTAGCCCGTCTTCACCGCGACGAGCCCGGAGGAGATGCGGGAACCCAGGGCGTCCTCCGCGCCCTGGGCCATCCGGGCCCCCGCCTTTCCGAACCCCAGGACCAGGACGCGGTCGAAGTCCGACAGGTCTTTCCGGGTCAACGCCCCCTCGGTGTCCACGACGA
>CAYTYG010000001.1:9944-17701 GCA_964441515.1 uncultured Treponema sp. | reverse complement strand
GCTCGCCGCCCCGGATTCCCAGGCGGGAGCGCAGCATCCGCCGGGGATCCACCCGGGCCACCGCGGCGCGGAAGATGTCCTCGGCGTCCTGGCGGAGGCGGGAATGGAAGGAACCAGGGGCAACTGCCATGATGGAACTCCTTGGGGGCAGTATAGCAAGCCTTCGCGGTTACGCGAAGACGGCCCCCGAATTCCGGGGAAAAACAGGAGGGAACGTCTGCGCTCAGTCACAGGCGCATCCTTGCTCGGCCTGCGGCGCCTTACCCGGGGGGGCTTTGAAAAACCGCCGGCATTTTCGCTCTCTCTCTAGGCCAGGTACTCGCGGTTCACGTTGGACATGGACCGGAAGAGGTTCCGCTTGATCGCCCCGGAGCCGCCCGTCAGGGCTTCCAGCCTGGCGCGGATCTCCCGGCGCCGGGACGCCCCGTCGTATCCGCAGGTGCAGGTCGCGCCGATAAAGCCCTTTTCCCGGGCGAAGGACTCGATCTGCCGCTCCTCGCAGAGGGCCAGGGGGCGTATTACGGTCAGAGGGTATTTCGCGTAGCGCACCACCGGGGGCATCGTCGAGATCTCCCCCTTGTGGAGCATGTTCATGAGCAGGGTCTCCAGGATATCGTCCAGGTGGTGGCCCAGGGCGATCTTGTTGAATCCGTTGGCCAGGGCGTAGCGTATCAGCTCGGTGCGCCGCTGGGTGGAGCACCAGTAGCAGTTCATCCTCTCCCCGGGTTTCAGCCTTCCGATCACGGGCACGCGGATGCGGGCGAAGGGCGCTCCCCATTCGGCGAAGAGCGCCTCCAGGGGGGCCGGGTCCGGGGTCTGTCCCACGTCCGTCCCGACCTGGAGCGCCAGGAACTCGAAGGGAACCTCCCACCAGCGCTTCTTGACGGCCAGGTCGTAGGCCAGGGCGGTGGAATCCTTCCCGCCCGACGCACCGAGGAGGATGCGGTCCCCCTTCTCTATCATGGCGTACCGGCGCAGGGCGACTTCCGAGAGCTTGGCGACGACGGCTTCCGCGTTCTTCACGGCCGAATCGTAGCCGCCCCGGCCGGGCTTGCATAGTCCCCGGTTCCGCGCGCCCCGCGGCTTCGCCCGCATCCGCTTTCTTGATTCCCCCGGGGTTAAGCGGTAATATACCCCCTAGGGGTATCAGTCCGGCGAAGGGCTTTGCCGTTCGCCGGACTCTGCGGTAAGCGGATCGACAGAGGAGTCGGGATGAAATCGGAAACGACGGGCGTGAAATCGGAAATAATACCGGTAAAAGGCATGACCTGCGCGGCCTGCGCGCGGGCCGTGGAGAGGGCCGTATCGAAGGTGGAGGGGGTGGAATCCGGGGCGGTCAACTTCGCCTCGGAAAAGCTCTCCGTCCGGTACGATCCGGGGCGGACGCGGCTTTCGGCCATCAAGAAGGCCGTCCTGGACGCCGGGTACGAGCCCCTGGCCGTCGAGACGCAGGGCACGGCGGACGAACAGGCCGAGACCAAGGAGCGGGAGATAGCCGCCACGGGAATCCGGTTCCGGACGGCCCTGGCGGCGGCCCTGCCCCTCCTGTATATCTCCATGGGGCACATGCTGGGCCTGCCCCTGCCCGCGTTCCTGCACCCCGGGCACAAGCCCCTCGCCTTCGCCCTGGTCCAGGCGGCCCTGGTCCTGCCGGCCCTGGCCGCGGGAAGGCGCTTCTACTCCGTAGGCTTCCGGGCCCTCTTCCGGGGCGCCCCGAACATGGACAGCCTCATCGCCTTGGGAACGGGGTCGGCGCTCCTTTACAGCGCATGGTCCGTGGCGGAGATAATCCGGGGGGACGCTTCCGCCGCGGGCCACCTCTACTTCGAATCCGCGGCCGTGATCCTGGCCCTGATCCTCCTGGGCAAGTCGCTGGAGGCCCGGTCCAAGTCCCGGGCCGCGGGGGCTATCCGCAAGCTCGTGGGCCTGGCCCCCAAGACGGCCCGGGTGGTCCACGACGGCGAGGAGCTGGAGCTTCCCGTCGCGGAGGTGGAGATCGGGGACCAGGTCCGCGTGCGCCCCGGGGAGCGCGTTCCCGTGGACGGCACCATCCTGGAGGGCGCGACCGCCGTGGACGAGTCCATGCTGACCGGGGAGAGCCTGCCCGTGGAAAAAGCCCCCGGGGATACCGTCGCGGGGGGAACCGTGAACGGGCCGGGGGCCTTCCTCTTCCGCGCCCAGAGGGTCGGGAAGGACACCGCCCTGGCGCGGATCATACGGCTCGTGGAGGAGGCGCAGGGATCCAAGGCCCCCATCGAGGCCCTGGCGGACAAGGTGTCCGGCGTCTTCGTCCCCGTCGTGGCGGGCATAGCCGTGCTTTCGGCCGCCGCCTGGCTGGCCGCCGGCCAGGGCCCCGAGTTCGCCCTGCGGGTCTTCGTCGCGGTGCTGACCATAGCCTGCCCCTGCGCCCTGGGCCTGGCGACCCCGACGGCCGTTATGGCGGGGACCGGGAGGGGGGCGGAGCTGGGCATCCTCATCAAGAACGGCGCCGCCCTCCAGGCCGCCCACCGGGCGGACGTCGTCGTCCTGGACAAGACCGGGACCGTCACCGAGGGAAAGCCCTCCGTCACGGACATCGAGCCCTTCGGCCCCGGGCCGGACGGCGGGACGGGACGGGACGGGCTACTTTCCCTGGCCGCGGGGGCGGAGCGGGATTCGGAGCATCCCCTGGCCTCGGCCATCGTGCGGGCGGCCCGGGAGCGCTCCCTGCCCGTGCCCGAGTCCTCGGGCCTGACCGCCCTGCCCGGGAGGGGGGTCGAGGCCCGGGTGGAGGGCAAATCCGTACTCCTGGGGAGCGCGCGCCTCCTGGCCGAGCGCGGGGTGGACGTCTCCCGGGCCGGCCCCTGGACGCAAGCGCGCGCGGGGGAAGGCAAGACGGTCATGCTGGTTTCCTCGGACGGGGTCCTCGCGGGCGCCCTGGCCCTCTCCGATACGGTGAAGGCCGGGAGCGCAGAGGCCGTCGCCTCCCTCAAGGCCCTGGGGCTCCGGACCGTCATGATCACCGGGGATTCCCGGGCCGCCGCCCGGACGATAGCCCGGGAGGCCGGGGTGGACGAAGTGCTCGCCGAAGTCCTGCCCGGAGACAAGGCCGCGGAGATAGGACGCATGCAGGCGGGGGGCTCCAAGGTCGTCATGGTGGGGGACGGCATCAACGACGCCCCGGCCCTGGCGCAGGCCGACGTGGGGATAGCCCTGGGCTCGGGCACGGACGTCGCGGCGGAGACCGCGGCCATGGTCCTGGTGCGGAGCGACCTGAGGGACGCCGTGGCGGCCCTGGCCCTCTCGCGCGCCACCTTCCGGACCATCCAGCAGAACCTGTTCTGGGCCTTCGGCTACAACGCCCTGGGCATACCGGTCGCCGCGGGCCTTTTGTACCTGTTCGGCGGCCCCCTTTTGAATCCCATGTTCGCGGCGGCGGCGATGAGCTTCTCCTCGGTATCCGTGGTGTCCAACGCCCTGAGGCTCCGGAGGTTCGGGACGATACGGCCGGGGAGTGGAATGCCCGCCGGAAGGAAAGGAGGAAGCCGATGAACGAGACGGACAAGCCCGGCCGCCCCTGCTGCGCACGCGGGGCTCCGGGGGGAGGGGATTCCGGACGGACCCGGACCACGGTCCGGCCGGCGGAGCTCAAGGGATCCCTGGGCGCGCGGCTCTCCCGGATCGAGGGACAGACCCGGGGGATACGGAGGATGATCGAGGAGGACGCCTACTGCGACGATGTCCTGGCCCAGATATCCGCCGCCCGGGCGGCCCTGGACAAGGCGGCCCTGGTCGTCCTGGAGCACCACATGAAGCACTGTATAACGGACCGCGTCCGGGAGGGGGACGAGGCCGTGGTGGACGAGCTCATGGATACCCTTTCCAAGTTCATGTGAGGCGCGGCTGGAGCGCCCGGTAGGATTCGCGGCCTATATGCGAGAGCACGTGCCAATCCTCCACGTCCGCGGAGCGGTAGAAAATGAAGCCGCACACCGGGGCGCCCGCGGCCCCGCGGGCGAACTGTATGAGAAGGTCGTGGAGGGCCCGGTCCACCCATTCGCCGCCCCGGAAGACGAAGACCAGCGGCCGGCTCCGCCTCCCCAAGGCCAGGAGCGAACGGGCTACGCAGGATATCCCCTCCGGGGACTCCAGCTCGTCGGGGTCCGGCTCCTCGCCCGGTTTCCGGAAGAGGACCCGGTCCAGGGGAGGGGCGCGGAAGGCGCCTATCCGGTCCTCCGCGGCCACCCGGCGGCGAAGGTAGCGCACCGAACCCGGAGGCTCCCCCAACAGGGCGTTCGCGACGGAGGAGCGCACCGCCCGGACAAAGTCCGTGACGTCCATGCGGGCGGGTATCGGGGTGTTGGGCACAAGGAGCCCCGCGTCCACGAAGAACCCCTCGTACCGGAACCGGGAAAAGAGTTCCGCGAAAAGCCCCGCCACGGCCCCGTCCCGGGGCTCCTGGATGAAGCGGAATGTTCCGCGCCCCCGGAAGGACTTCTGGAAGGCCTCCGCCATCTCCTCCACGACCTCGTCGGGCAGGACGGTGATGTGGCTCCAGCGCACCCCGGTCGGATCCGTCCAGGGCAGGGCCTCCTCCTCCGCAGCGGGAAGCTCGGGGATGCCGTCCTCCGCGGCGGGAAGCTCGGGCAGGTAGTCGTCCCCCGCTCCGTCCGCCTCCCGGGGGGCTTCCCGGCCCTCCAGGGGGATGGCGAGCTCTTCCTCGGCAGCGGGCGGCGGGGCTATCTCCGGCTCCGGGGGCAGGGCCTCCAGGGAAAGCCTCCGGCTCCCGCGCTCCCGGGAAACCGTCTGCCGGCTGCGCGCCAGGATGTTCTCTATGGAGAGCGACCCGTCGTCCTCCGCGCCCTCGAGCTCCCGGGACTCGATGCGCCGGACCTCCTCGGGATCCTCGAAATCCCGGACCGGGAAGCCATGGGAGACTTCGGGCTGGGCGGGGGCCGGGGTGGAGATCGAGAGCGCCCGGAAGTAGTCCGCGGTGTCCAGGCTCCGTACGGCCTCCGCGGCCTGTCCGTGCCGGGCGAAGCCCCGGTTCAGGGCCTCCAGCTCCGCCAGGGGATCGCTACGGCCGCTCCGGAGGAATTCCCGGCGGCGCTCGTCCACGAAGGCCCGAAGCTCCGCCATGAAGTCCACGCAGGCCGCGTACCGCTGGGCGGGGTTCCGGCGCAGGGCCCGCAGGGCCACCCGGGTCACCGCGGAGGGCACGGCCCGCCGCGTAAGGGCGTTGGCCACGTACTCCACGGATACGGACCGGTTCCGCGCCTTGGCCGCGTCCCGGGGAAGCGGGAGGTCCCCGGTCAGGAGCCGCACCAGATGGATCCCCAGGCAGTAGACGTCGGACCTCTCGTCGGGCTTGCCGCCCGCCTTTACCTCCGGGGCCATGTAGCCGTAGGTCTGAAGGACGGCTTCCTCGTCCTCCTCGTCCAGGCCGGGGAGCAGGGACATGTAGCCGGGTTTCTGGACCCGTATCCCCCGCACCACCCCCGCGTCCTTGTAGATCAGGACGTTCTCGGGATTCAGGCACCCGTAGGCGATGCCCTGCCCGTGGAAGGCGTCCAGCCCCCGGGCCATCTCCATGACGAAGCGGCAGATGTGCTCCAGACCCAGCTGGGAATCGGGGGAGAGGGCCAGGGGCATGGGAAGCTCGCCGGAATACTCGGAAGCGATGAAGAGCCGGTCGCCGAAGGTCTCCACCTCCACGAAGTCCGCGACCGCCGGGTCCGCCACGCGGTAACAGCGAAACGCGGCGGTGCGAAATTTCTCGTGCAGCCCGGCAAGGGCCGGTCGGTCGTCCAGGAACCGCAGGAGGAGCTGTGTGGCCGTGTAGATGGCCGTGGCGCGCCAGAGCTCGCAGAAGCTGTCGGCCCCTATGCGTTCCTGGAGGATATAGCATTCATTGATAATGGTTCTGCTTTCAAGCATCGGAGTATCCCGTTTACTCCATGGTTCCATCCCGCCGTACAATCGAAGCCCGCGCCAGCCTTCCTTATCCCGGTTCGGGGAGAAGTCGGATCTCGGCGCGGGCCTGTCCCTATCCCGTACTGCGATACCTAGAGATCGATCTTGGGCACGTTCGGCTTCACCTCCGACTCGGTGTAGTCTCCCCGCTCCAGGAGCAAGTCCGGTATGGACTCGCTCAGCTTCTTGGTCATATCCAGGAATTTACCGCGGATATTGTTGCACTGCAGGGCCACGTCCTGGATCTCCTGCGAGGGCATGGGCTTCTGGGGCTCGATGAGCGAGGAAATCCTGTCCAGGACCGACAGGACGGTCCGGTTCAGGGGATACATCTGGTCCTTGGACTTGTCCAGGTGCTTTCCGAGGTTGTTCACGTCCGAGACCGTCAGGGGGTACAGGCGATAGCCCTCCTCGGGAACCTCGTAGCACTGGGCCAGAAGCCCGAAAATGATCACCAGGGCCGTGGGGTAGATCTCGCCGGGCTTCCATCGGGTCAGCATGCGGAAGCACTCCTTCAGCATGAAGGAGTTGGGTTGTATCGCCCCCATGAATCGGGCGGCGTCCTTGTCCCCGACCAGCGCGTCGATCACCCATCGGTTCCCCGACTCGATGAGCCGGAAAAAGATGGGGTAGTTGTCCGGGGTGAGCCCGATCTTGTGGACGAGGTAGTGGGCCAGGGCGACGGCCGCGAACGCCCCATACTCGTCCCGGGCCAGCATGATATCCTTCATGTACCCCAGGGTGAGCCCGTCGATCTCGTCTTCCGTCCAGAGCGGCCATTCGGCACCAGGCATCTGTTCCTCCTCCGACGACGCAAAAATCAGCCTGTCGTCTCACCCGGCTCCTAGGCCTGATCCGCCGGCGCGGCCGCCTTGTCCGCCTCCGTAAGGGGAACGCGGTTCCGGGGAAGGACGTCCTTGTCCAGGTTCGGCTCCAGCCGCAGAAGGACTTCGGGTATGGCGTCCACCAGGTGCTTCTTGGTGTCGAAGAAATTGTTCCGGATGTTGTGCGCGTGGACCGCCAGGTCTTCCATATCCTCGTCGATGTTCTGGCCCTCCAGGGAGGAAAGCTTGTCCAGGATGTCCAGGATGGACCGGTTCAGAAGGTCGTCCTGCCCCTTGTCCTCGTTCAGGTGCTTGCCCAGGGAGTTCACGTCCGCCACCGAGGGCGGGTAGATCTTGTACCCGTCCAGAGGGGAGTTGTAGGTGGTCTGGAAGACACCCAGGATGATGCCCAGGGTCTTGGGGTAGATCTCCGCCTTCCGGTACTTCGTGAGGATGCTGAAGCAGGTGGACACGATGAAGTAGTTGGGCTGGATGGAGCTCATGAAGAGGAAGGGGTCCCGCGTCCCCAGGAGGGCGTCGATCACGGAGTGGTTCCGGACGGTCAACATGTTGAGGAAGACGGGATAATTCCCGTTCGTGATCCCCGTGAAATTCAGGTAGCTGGCGTACGTCGCCGCGGCCTCCACGGCCTCGACGCTCCGGCATCCCAGGATGCCCTTGAACATGGTATACTCGATCTGTTGGACCTCGCTCTCGGTCCAGTCTTGCTTTTTCTCGAAAAGTTCTTTCATGCCGTTGCTCCTTTACCCCGCGGGTCAGTCGGCGAACAACTGACGGGGCGCGGTTTCCTTGGCGATGTAGTCGGACTTCACGAGCAGGACCTGCGGTATGATGTCCTCCATCTTCTTGCGCTTGTCGAAGTAGAAAGTGCGGATGTTGTTCGCCTGCCGGGCCATCTGCTCCTTTTCCGGATTCGTCGAGGTTCCGGCGAGGGAGCCCAGCCGGTCCAGGATGTCCAGG
>CAYTYG010000001.1:6795-9934 GCA_964441515.1 uncultured Treponema sp. | reverse complement strand
GGATGCAGCGGTTGTTCGGGTCGTCCTGGCCCGTTTCCTTGTTGAGGTGCTTGCCGAGGTTGTTCACGTCGTTGATGGAGACGGCGTAGATCTTGTAGCCGTCCTTGGGAGAGGCGTAGGCCGCCTGCAGGATTCCGAGCACCACCGACAAGGTCACCGGGTATATGCCTCCGGGGTGCCAGTTCGTGAGCAGCTTGAACGCCGTGAAAGAGAGATAGCTGTTCGGCTGGATGGGCGAGATGAGAAGGAAGGGGTCCTTCTTGGCCACCATGGTGTCGATCACCCAGTGGTTCTCAACCTCCAGGAGCTTGAGGAACAGGGGATAGTTGTCGTTGTTGAGTCCCGAGAGGCTCAGGAAATGGGCGAAACTTATGGCTCCTTCCACCGCCTCTTCCGTCCGGGACGCAAGCATATTCTGCATGATCCCCAGCTCGACCTGCATAATCGTCTCTTTGGACCAAGTCCGTTCGATCACCCGTTCGCTTTGCTTGTCCATCAAAACCTCCATGGCGATGAATTTTTGACTCATGCCAATCTCGATATTTAAGTCTAGGTATGCCAAATCGGAAGTCAAGGGCCAGGAATCCTAATTTTTTCGGTTGTGCCAAGCCAGAAAGCTTTCCCCGAGCATGGAATAGTCGTCGTCGTGGCTCACGTCCCGGGTCTGGCTGGCGGGCTTGAACATGGACCGGAAATACTTGTCCACGTATTCCCGCCGGTGCGCCAGGTTGGACGCTATCCGCGCAGCGACGGCCCCGGGGTCCGGGGCGTACCCCTCGGCGAGGCGCCGGGCCCAGGCCAGGATGCGGGATTCCGGGACGGCGGCCATGGCGGCCAACCGGGGCTCGAAGGTCTCCAGGCTGACGCCCTCGAAGTTCTCGGGCCGAAGCAGGGTCAGAAAGCGGGTCTTCTCCAGCCGGTGCCACCCGAACTTGTCGGGGTTTCCCGTGATCTTCATGCCCTCGGTCATGAGGTCCGCCTTGTCGTAGTCGATGGCGGCCACGAAGGGGCGGTTGGCGGAGTTGTTGATCACCAGGTAGTTGTTGGGGTTTCGGTCCTCGTCGCAGTAGATCCAGCGGTTCACAAGGTCCGCCCGGAGTATGTCGATGAACGGAGCGCGCAGGTAGTCGTAGGAGGAAATCTGCATGGCGTTGCGCACGACCTTGGTGGCGCGGTAGGGCTTCCCGTTCACGCGGAAAACCGTCGTTGGGGCCGCCAGGGTCCCCGTCTCGTGGTCCAGGAGGTAGACCATGGCGCACATCCGGTGGTAGAGGATCTCCTGGGCCGAGGCCGCGGGCTTCAGGATCCAGGGATGCCCGTCCCCGTCCCGGGCCCCCAGGTAGCTTTTCACCTGGGCGTTGAAGGGGACGTCGTCCTGGGACTCCGTCAGCCCCACCTTAAGGCCGTCCATCCTGTCGATCACCTGCTCGGCGGACAGGTCCAGGTAGAAGTACCGGATGAGCTCCCCGTCCTTGATTTCCGCGGCGAGCCGCTCTCTCTCACCCATAGTCGTAGACCTCCGCTTTCTTGGCCAGGGCCATCTTGAGGACGAGCCGGCCCTGTTCCCTCGTGAAGTAGGGCGCCCGGCTCCCGGATCCGGAATAGAGTATGTGGTGGTTCTTTATGCCGATCACGTCCTGCCAGACCCCCGTCGTGTTCCCGTCGTTCCACAGGGGATTGTGCCCCACGATGAAATGGGTCTCCGGCGGGAGGCCCAGAAGGTCCAGGACGAGCCGGAGGTCCTTCTCCCCGTACTCCTTGGGGCTGGGATTCCCGTGGAACTCGTTCACCCGGTTCCACATAAGCTGGTGGTACTTCTCGGGATAGCGGCGTATGTTGACGAGCTCCTCCCGTACAAGCCCGCCCCGGGGAGGGCCCGCGTGGGTGATGACGAAGCCCTCCCCGATCACGAAGACCGGCAGGGACTCGAAAAACTTTCCCACCGCGTCCGTGTAGGCGCCCCCGTGCTCCCGGGTCAGTGCCATCTTGAGCTCCGTGCCCTGGGCTATGCCGCTCTTGCGAAGCCGGTCGTCGAAGGTGTCGTGGTTTCCCCGGAGGTAGCACACCCGCCCGGGATAGCGGGCTATCAGGCGGAACAGGTCGTCCAGGATCGCCACGGAGGAAGCCATGTCCTTCATGTAGCCCGTACGGTCGTCGTGCTCCACGTCCCCGATGAACACGCAGACCGCGGCGCCGGAGGCCAAATCCGCGGAGTTCGACTCGTGGGCCAGGATGGCGGCCAGGTTCTCCCGGTTGGCGTGGAGGTCCCCGATGACGATGGGCCTCAAGTTAGCGTCCAGCTCCACGAGGCCCCCAGGGCGACCCTCGTCGTCCTTGATGCGGCCGGGGAAGGCGTCGAGTATCTGTATGGATCGGTTCACCAGGTCCACCCCGGCAAGCCGGTCCGCGTCCGCGGGGTCGAATTTCATTGTCTTCGCGGCTGCCAAGGAGTCCCGGGCCACGATTCCTCCCGCCCCCGGGGGCTCCGGGGGAAACCGACGGAATCCTCGCGGGATTCCGGCACCTTAGAAAGTGTAGTGCTTGACGGGGGTTTCGCAAGGGACCCGGGGAAGGAAAAGGAGCGCGAAAGGACGCTAAGCCTTGGATTTACCGCCCGACCCGGCGCCGCCTTTTTTCTTTCCCGGGGCGGACCCGCGGGCCTTCGCGGGAGCCCCGCCCTTCCCCTTGGGTTCGGGCTTCCCCCCGGTTTTCCCGGGCTTTGCAGCGGCGGGAGGCGGGGAAGGCCGGGCGGGAGCCGCGGCCCGGGGAGGAGGCGCGGGGGATACCGCTCCCGGGGGGGCGGTAGGCGGAACGGGCACGGCGGCGGGCTCCGGAGCCTCCTTCACGAAGCGGCCGTAGGAGTCCCTCTTCCGGAGCCTTCGCTTGGCCACCAGGTCCGCGAAGTCCTCCTCCGGGTGCACGCCCTCCCGGTCGGGCACGCGCACCAGGAGGGGCTCCGGGATGGCGTCCACCATCTCCCGGGTCCGGTCGAAATAGGCGAACCGCACGTTGAAGGCGTGCTTGGAAAGGACGTTCTTGTCCGGCTCGCCGTAGTAGTCCCCGATATGGGCGATCTTGTCCAGGATGTCCAGGATCAGGCGGTTGACATTCAGCCGGGTATCGCGCGGGGAGGTCTGGC
>CAYTYG010000001.1:4462-6775 GCA_964441515.1 uncultured Treponema sp. | reverse complement strand
GTCCAGGATCAGGCTGTTGAGGGGCAGGTCCTGGGGCTGGTCCTTCTGGAGGAACTTCCCCAGGGCGTTGATGTCCATGATGGAAAGGCGGTGGATGCGGTACCCGTCGTCGGGGTCGAAGAAGGCGCTCTGGATGATCCCCAGGACCGCCTCCAGGGCGCGCGGGTAGAGCTCGTCGGGGTGGCGGGAGAAGAGGATCTGGAAGGCCGCGTCGATGAGCTCTGCCTCGGGCCGCACGGTGGAAAACAGGAGCCCCGGCTCCCGATCGTGCAAAAGCTCGTCGATGACCCAGGGGTTGTTCGTCATAAGGAGGCGCAGGAAGAGCCAGAAGTTCTCCCGGTTCAGGCCCACCCGGTTGAGGTAACGGGCGAACCCCACGGAGCATTCCACCTGGGTCTCCGTCGTGCAGGAGAAAAGCGCCTCCCGAATGAGGAGGGCGTGTTCGCGGATAAGCCTGCGATCGTTGTCGGAGATCGCGAACCCGTTTTTTCCGGCCATTGCCCAGTATCCCCTAGACCTATCGGCGGATTTCGCCTCGGGAATGAGGGGGGCGGCCGCGGGATCTTCCATGGAGACAAGTATCGCGCAGGGAAAACCCGCTTGCAACGGAGTTTCCGCAACTACGTCAACGGCTCTCTGGAGAATTCAGGTACGGCGGCCGTTGGCGACATGGCCCTCATCTCCATCTTCGTGCCCTGAGCCGCCGGGCTTCCCCGGCTAGCCCTCCCCGCCCCGATAGGTTATACGAACCTCCGGGCTCCGGGTCAGGTAGATGAGGGCCGGGTAGAAGAGCCCGAACTCCAGGACGTCCCCGGGCTTCAAATCCCGGGGGCAGCCTTCCGCGTCGCAGATCAGATGGTCGCTGGAGCTCCCGATAACCCGGACGCCCGGCTCAAGGGGCACCAGGGACTCGTGCTTCCCGAAGTCCTGCTTTCCCGCGGCCAGGAGAAGCCGGCGGCGCACGCCCCGGTCCTCGTAGACCGGCTTTTCCCCGAAGGCGTCCACGCAGATCTCCCCCACCGGGTAGCTGGGCTTGGGCCGGGACTCGATCACCTCCGCCCGCAGGGTGAATACCCCGTCGGAGATCCCCGGCACGCGGACGCCGAAAAACTGGGGCAGGTCCCGGGCCGCCAGGAGCCCCTCCCCCACCCGGAGGTTCGTGATGCCCTCCGGCATCGTCCCGTCCAGGACCCGGGGGATGGAGGAGGTGGCCCCCCCGGACACCATCGGAAGGCGGCGGCCTATCCGGTCCTCGATCCGGCGGGCTGCGTCCACAAGGCGCCCCAGGTTCCCGGCGGTGGGCCGTATGGAGCCGTAGCACCCCAGGTTCGTCCCTATCCCCAGGAGCTCCAGGGCGGGCAGGCCCCGCTCCACCCGAACCGCCGCGGCGGCCAGCTCGCCCTCGTCGAACCAGCCCTCCCGCAGATCCCCCAGGTCCAGCATGAGTACGACCCCGTGGCGCCGGCCGGCCCGGACCGCCTCCCGGTCCAGGGCCTCCAGCACGGACAGCTCGGACTGGAGGCTGCGGTCCGCCCACCGCGCCGTCCCGGCCAGCTCGCTCGGCCCCGGGACGCGCACGAGCGCAAGGGGGCAGGCCACCCCTTCTTCGCGGAGGGCGCGCAGTTGCTCCAGACGGGAGCTGGCCAGGGACTCGCACCCGCCTTCCAGCATGGCCCGGGCCACGGGAGGAAGCCCGCTGGCGCCCTTCACCACCCCGGTCAGGGATATGCCCCGGGGGCCCAGGATGGCGGCCAAAGCCCGCACGTTGGAGCGGAGCAGGTCCAGGTCCACGACAAGCTGGGGGAGCCTCCGTTCCCGGGAGGGGCTAGGTCCTTCCGGCATCCGCCCTCCGTATCACCCGTATGGAAGGCTCGGTGCGTTCCAGGACAACCGGGGAATCCCCCCGGTCCAGCTCCACGGCCTCCCCGTCCATCTGCACGATGGCGCGCTCCGGGAATCCTATCTCCAGGCGGTCCGCACAGAACATGTCCACCTCGGGGGCGCCCCGGTGATTCCCCCGCATCAGGGGGCCCTTGAGTATAAGCTTGCGGAGGAGGGAGGCGGCGGAGACGAAGCAGACGTTCTCGTCGTCCGGCAGGATGTGCTTGTTCGATCCGTAGGTCCGCCGCCCGGACTCCCCCATGGCTACGAGGAGCATGTCCTTCCGGAAGTCCCGCACCCGCCGCCCGGAACCGTCGAGGGCGACGATGTGGAAGTCCCGGGTGGGCCACAGCCTCTCGTAGGAGATCGTCGCAAGGTTCACCCAGAGCTTGTAGGAATCCCCGGGGAAGGTGATCTTGAGCTTGTTGGTCA
>CAYTYG010000001.1:0-4410 GCA_964441515.1 uncultured Treponema sp. | reverse complement strand
CCACGCCTATGGACGCGATGTTGAAGGCCCAGAAGGGGCCCTTGCCCCCTATCCTGCCGGAAGAGGCGGGGCTCACCTTCAGGGCGCCCTGCTTGTCGAACCGGGAGGGCCCGGCCAGGAGGGCCAGGGCGGGAAGGAGCTCCCGGGAGTCCGCCCCGTCGTTCCCGGTTCCCAGGGGAAGCCGCAGGACCACGAAGCGGTTCCGCTGGGCCTCCGCGGAGTCCATGAGGGTGGAAAGGACCTCCAGGGTCGTCCCGTCCCCCCCCGCAAGGATCACCAGGCGTTCCGCGTCGGGCCGGGCGTCCGAGTCCTCGACCAGGGCCCGGGTCGTCTTGGCCGCGTGGCCCGGGTAGCCCGTGGGGCAGAGCCGGAACGAGGTTGGGGCTCTTCTCTCGGGAACCGCGGCGGCGCGCTCGCTCAGGATTTTTATCTCCTCGAGGTGCCGCGCGTAGATCTTCGGCCGGGTGAACCCCCCGGCCTTGGGGTTGGCGATCAGGGTGACGTCCAGGGGCTTTTCGCCGAAGATGGGGGATCGGCCGGCAAGATAGGCCACGCCGTCCGCGAACTGTTGTATGCTCATGGAAGCGACGCTACCACCGAAACGACCCTTGCGCAAGCCGGATTCTGCCGGGCCTTCGGGACGAAAGCGCGGCGGCGGACGGGCCCGGAGGGATTTGGGACCGCCCCTGCCGCCGCGCGGATCACGCCGCCCGGGCCAGAGGCTCCTCCTTCCGGAACCCCTTCAGGAACTGGGAAATCAACATGAAGTTAAGGTAAAGCAATGCGAGGTTGATGGCCCCGAGGACCACGCCGGTGATCGGGTTCATCACCTTCGACATGTCCCGGAAGAACGTCGGGACGATGACGATCTCGTACCAGACGATGCCGGCGGTAACGGTGACCCAAAGCAAGAGGGCCGGGATCAGGACCACGTTCGAGTACTTCCGGTTCAGCTTGCGCTTGACCCATACGGCCACGGTGAGCATCACGACCGAGGCTATGAGCTGGTTGGATCCCGCGAAGGCCGGCCAGAGCACGACGTAGCCCCCCGACCAGGCCAGGGCGATGCCGACGAAGGCCACCAGGAGCGACCCGGACCAACGGTTGGCCAGGAAGCCGTAGAGCCCCGGCGATTTCTCCTTCAACGGCAGGGCCATCTCGTGGACCAGGTAGCGGCCGATGCGGTTCGTCGTGTCCAGGGTGGTCAAGGCGAAGGACGCCACCCAGACCGCGGCGAAGAGGTTCATGAAATTGCGGGAGAGGAAGGGCAGGGCCGAGTTCACCATGACCCCGTAGGAGGCCACGAAGCGGCCCAGGGCCCCGGTGGTGAGGACCTTGTCGGCCCCCAGGGCCGCGGCGCCGAAAGCGGCGATGGAGATGACGACGATGGTGGACAGGAAGCCCTCGGTCAGCATGGCGCCGTAGCCCACGAACAGGCCGTCCTTCTCCTCCTTCAGTTGTTTGGAGGTCGTTCCGGAGGCCACCAGGGAGTGGAACCCGGACAGGGCTCCGCAGCCGATCACCAGGGGCACCGTGGGCCAGAAGGGAGAAGGCTGGCCGGCTATCGTCGGGGCCAGGAAGGACGTGTAGGCCGGCACGGAGTCGAAGCCCATTACCGCCAGTATGGCGGCCAGCCCCCCGACCGCGAGCCCGAAATAGAGGAGGAACGAGTTCAGGTAATCCCGGGGCTGGAGAAGCACGTTCACGGGGAGGGCCGCGGCGACGATGATGTAGACGAAGACCACCAGGTACCAGACGTCCCGGCTCGCCTTGATCCCGTACTGCTCGCCGACCCAGAACGCCAGGACGAGGAGGACCAGGCCGACGACCGTGCTGAGCCCTATCCCCAGCTTCGTCCGGTACATCAGGAGGCCCAGGATCATGGAGGCCGCGCAGAAGAGGAAGAAGGTGCTGGCTACCTCCCCCTTGCCGGCCAGGAACTGGTTCACGACGATGTCCCCGAACGCGCCGACCACCAGGACGCAGAGGAACAGGAAGAACCACCCGAAGGCCTTGCCCGCCTTGGTTCCCAGGAGGTCCTGGGCCACGAACTGGACGGACCGGCCGTCGTACCGCACCGACGCGGTCAGGGACAGGTAGTCGTGGATGGCCCCGATCAGTACGTTCCCGAACCAGATGTAGGCTATGCAGGGAAGCCAGCCCCACGCGATGGCCATGGCGGGCCCCACGATGGGGGAGGCCCCCGCTATCGAGGCGAAGTGGTGGCCGAAGAGCACGTACTTGTTCGTGGGCACGTAGTCCACGCCGTCGTTGAATCGCTGGGACGGGGCCGCAGGGGCGTCCTGGGAACGGAGCAGCCTGCGCTGCAGGGTCTTGCCGTACACGAAGTAGAAAACGATGTAGAGCGCCAGCGCGGCAATTGCGATGATCGCACTCATACTTCCTCCTTGCGGGACGGGAAATCTAGCCTTTTCTATACCGACTCCCCCGGGCCGGACATGGAAATTCGGACGAAATGCCGAAAAACGCGTACGAAATGCCGTTTCCCCCGGGCGGGGCCGGCTCCGGCGCATCCGTTTCGCGGAAAACGTTGACCGGGAAAAAGAACCGGGGGTATACTGGCTTTTCGTTCGTGGCCTAAAGCATGGCGAACACCATCTGGAACCTGGCGTCAACCCTCTTCTACCACGCCGGAACCCTCGTAATTCTGGCCCTCCTTCTATCGAAGCTCGGCCTCTTCCGCCGCCTCGTCGCGGCCCGGAAAACCACGCTCCCGGAAAAGCTGGCCCTGTCGGCGCTCTTCGGCGCCGCGGGCGTCCTGGGAACCCTGCTCGGAATCCCCCTCCGGGGCGCCGTCGTGAACTCCCGGGTGGTCGGAGTTTTCGTGGGCGGGCTCCTCGGGGGCCCCCTGGTCGGCGCGCTCTCCGGGGCGATCGCGGGCATCCACCGCTACGCCATCGACGCGCACGGCGTTTCCAGCGCGGCCTGCATGGCGGCCACCTTCCTCGAGGGGGCCGCCGCGGGGCTTTTGAGCCGCTCCTTCCGGCGGTCCGGGAGAAAGTGGCTCTTCGCCCTGGCCGCGGGGGCCCTGGCGGAGGCCCTCCACATGGGCCTGGTGGCGGCGGTGGCCCGGGAGGCGCCGGCGCTCCGGGCCCTGCTGGCCCAGATATTCCTCCCCATGATCCTGGTGAACGCCGCGGGGATAGGCCTGGTCATAGCCATAGTCGAGGACATATTCCGGAGCCAGGAGAGGGCGTCGGCCCAGGCCCGGGCCGAACTGCGGGCGCTGCAGGCCCAGATACGCCCCCACTTCTTCCTAAACGCCCTGAACGCGATCCGCTCCCTTACCCGGACCGATCCGGACCGGGCGCGGGAGCTCCTGGCGGACCTGGGGGTCTTCTTCCGAAAGACGATACAGCCCAACGAGGCCACCGTCCCCCTGGACAAGGAGATCGAGCACGTATCCGTGTACCTGGACATCGAGAAGGCCCGGTTCGGGGACCGGCTGAGGGTGGACATCGACATCCCGGACTCCGTGAAGCCGAGGATCCCGCCGCTCATCCTCCAGCCCATCGTGGAGAACGCCGTCAAGCACGGCATCCAGCCCCTGGACAGGACGGGGACGGTGAGCATCGCGGCCCGCAGGGAAAACGGCAACGTTCGGATCACGGTCCACGACGACGGATGCGGGATCGAACCGGGCGCCCTGGGCGGCATCCTGGGCCCGGGGCGGAACGGCGAGTCCATAGGCCTGGCCAACATCAACCAGAGGCTGGTGAGCCTCTTCGGCGCCGGACACGAACTGGCGATACGGAGCTCCCGGGGGGAAGGAACGACGGTGACGATGCTGATCCCCGACGGGCAGGAGAGCTAGGTTGATCCGGGTGATCGTCGCCGACGACGAGGAGCCGGCGCGGGAAGAACTCCGCTACCTCCTGGGCCGGGATCCCCGGGTGCGGATCGTCGGGGAGGCGGGAACGGGAGGGGAAGCCGTGGCCCTCTGCGCCTCCCGGGCGCCGGACCTCGCGTTCCTGGACATCGAGATGCCCGGGATGAACGGCATCGAGGCCGCCCAGGCCGTCGCCCGCCCCGGCGGGCCCGGGATCGTCTTCGTCACCGCGTACGACCGGTACGCGATCCAGGCCTTCGAACTCCGCGCCGTCGATTACCTTCTCAAGCCCATTACAGCCACGCGGCTAGAGGAAACCCTCTCGCGGTTTTCCGGCAGGGCCGCCGAGGAAAAGCCGGGGCCCGGAGTCTTTCAGGAGCTCCTGGAGGAGATGAAGCGGCATCGGGAAGGGGCGGAAGGGAAAATAACCCTGTACAAGGACGGCAGCCTCCTTCCCCTCCGGCTCGCCGACATCGTCTACGTCACGGTGGAAGGCCGGAACACCGTCGTCCAAAGCCGGGAGGGAAAGTTCGAAACCAGCCTGCCCCTGGCGAGGATGG